>JBOFRT010000375.1:0-1496 GCA_051651165.1 Cetobacterium sp. | reverse complement strand
AAATTAGCTCTTACTTCTTCTGTTATCTGCTCTATAGTTTCATATAAAATAGGTGTCTTATCATTAAAACTCTTTATAGCTTCCTCAAATGGTAAACTAAAAGGATTGAACTCTTCAGTTTTAATTAAAGTTGTAATGGTTTTAGAATTTAGATATCCTTTTAAATTAGATATAATCATGTCATCTTCTAATGGACCATAATCTAAATTAAATCTAAACTCTAAATCTCCCTCTTTAAAATTTTCTAATTGATTTGTTATCTGCTCACTTATATAACTTGAAAACCTTTCACTTGAATCTATAAGATATTCATTAAATTTTTCTTCTAATTCATATGCTGTTTGAAGTTTTAGATTAACAATGTTCTTATTAGAGTTTTTTGAGAACTCTGACAATGCTAAAGGCTGAATTTGAGGTTTCTTTACTATTTGTTGACTATTTATACCCAAAACACTTGAAACTATCTCTAAATCAATTTCATAGCCTAATTCTGATACCTTTTTTATATTATCTAACTGCAAACTTTTATTTTTTTCTTCTCTCTCCTTTTCTTCCTGGAGTTCTTTCTTTGTTAGAACTTTATCTAGTTGCCAATAATACTTTTTAGGATCATATCCAAAGAAATTAGAATCATCTTTTATAAGTTGATATAAAGAATCTGCACAAAAGTTACAATTCTCTTGAACTACATCTTGAAAACCTATTTGATGTACTTCTCCTAATGCTCTACTTCCTGTCCCCTCTTTTCCACTAGCTTCCATTGTTAAAGTAGAACCTAATATGTTTTGAACTATCTTTTCCTTTTCTAAGGCTTCTAATTCTGTATATATCTTTGGCTCTAAATCAGATAATCTAATATGCATAATAGTATCTGATAATGTAACTCCATTACCTATAGGAACAGTTACAATATCCCTCCCTTGAACTAATGCCATCTCTTTTGCTACTTCCTCATTCTCTTCATTAGTGTTTCTTTGGTCTACTGCAACTACTGTTATTACATCCCCATATTTTTCAGCTATTCTTCTCATTTGTTTCTTTAGTAAATCTTTATCTAAAAATGAGATCCTAATATCTTCTAGAATACTTTTCCCTTTTGGCTCTGCAGGATTCCATTCATTTATGCATAAAAGATATTTTAAGTAGTTGATTTCTCTCTCCTCTGAACCTACTTTTAATATCCATTTATTATCTTTATAAACTATATACTTATATGGAATAGGCACTAAAGACTTTAAAGAAAAATCTTCATTATAAACCTTTTCAAAGAGTGCATATCCAAAATATCTAGCTGTTATTAAATGATTTAGTATTCTATTTAGCTTTAAATCATAAAATCTACTTTCTATAGTTGCTATATCAGCTTCTTTATCTATGGAATATAACTTTAATTCTCTTCCTGCTACATTTCTTCTTATCTTATTTAATGCTGATGATACATCTACATCTTTTATAATTCTCTCTATTAGCTCTCCTGTAAGTTCACTTTCTTCAAG
>JBOFRT010000374.1:0-2390 GCA_051651165.1 Cetobacterium sp. | reverse complement strand
ACAGATATAGTAGATTTTGATTTTAGAAATTACAATACACTTTTTATAGATATTGATAAAAAAGTTGAGGGATTAAAAGAAAAAGAAAAAAAAGAACTTCAAAAATATTTGATGAAAATACAAGAAATTTTGGGGTAAGGTAGTGGGGGAGTAGTTAGTGAGAAAAAAAGTATATATTTCTTATTCTCATAAAAATAAGATTACAAAAAAATATGTGGAGAAATTAGCGTATAAGCTTGATGAATACGAGGAAATTGAAGTAATTTTTGATAAATATCATTTAAGACCGGGGTATGAAAAAAATAAATTTAGAGAAAATTCAATAGAAGAATCTGATAAAATATTAGTAATTTGTGATGAGAGTTATAAAGAAGAGGCAAATTTTAGAGAAAATACAATAGGAATAGAAACTCAACTGATAAGTTCAAAAGTATATCAAACAGCTATACAAACAAAAATAATTCCGGTATACATAGAAAATGAAATGAATGCTCCAATTTATTTAAAAAATAGACAAGGAGTTTTAATAAAAAACTATGATTTATCAGAAGAAAAAATAGATGAAATAATGATTAGCATAGTTGATATGGAAGTAAAAGATAAAACGAAAAAAAAGAGTTTTATGAAAAAAATAAATAAACAAATTTTAAATGAGAATGAAAATAATTATGAACTAGATCTATATATACATTTTTTAGAAATATTTAAAAAAATGTGTTATCTAGAATCATGGTCAAATATTATAAGTCCGTTTGTTGCTTGTGGACCTTATAATTCATTTGCAATAATAAATAGTTTTGGTGATTTTATTTTGTATAGAGCTAAATTTAATTTTATTGAAAATGAAAAATTTTCTAAATTTAATATTGAAATTAAAATTTTTGCAGATGAATTAAGCAAATTATTAGATACTTTTTTGAAACATGTTAATATAGATTATAGTAATCAGTGTTATTCTGCAAATAGATTTTACAGAAAAGATGGTCAATGGAATGAAAATTATGATTTAGATTTGCAAAAATACAATGAGTGGGAAGAAGAAATAGAAAAAATTGTTCATAGTTTAACACTTAAGTTAAATATATTGTCAAAAACTATAAGAAAGACTATTGATTCAAAATTTATGTTATATGAAGGAAAATTTTCTTATTATATAGGGCCTTTTAAAAGAGGAGAATATTATCAGCGAATACCGGAATAAAAGGGGAAAATAAATGAAAAAACAAAAAGTATTTATTTCATATTCATGGGATAAAAACGAAACTATAGATTTTGTTTTAGAGTTAGCAAGAAAATTAGGAGATTATCAAGAGGTAGAAGTAATATTGGACAGATATCATTTAGCATTGGGTCATGATTTAAATAGTTTTATGGAAAATTCTATAGAGGAATCTGATAAAATATTGATAATTTGTGATGAAAGTTATAAGAATAAAGCTAACAGTAGAGAAAAAGGGGCTGGAATAGAAACTCAAATAATAAGTTCACAAGTATATTCATCTGTAACTCAAACAAAAGTGATTCCAGTGATTATTGATAGGATGTCGAATGTTCCAATTTATCTTAAAAGTAGATTAGGAATTATGGTTGAAAATTATAATTTATCAGATAAAAAAATAGATGAAATTATGATTGGAGTGTTAGATATCAAAGAAATAGAACCACCACCAAAAAGTAAAAGTTTTTTTAAAGAAAAACAAAAAACTCTTAATATAAAAAGAGACTTAAAAGATATAACATTATCTAAACTTTCGATAAAAACTTTAGTTGGATATATAACTGGAGATTTAAAGAAAACATTATATAGAAGTGGCCCACAATTAATAGATCTTTTTAATAAGTTTGGAAAAAGAGATATCTATTCTTGGAAAGATGGTGGTCTTCCAGGAAAAGTTTCTAGAAAACAATATGTTGAAGATTATTTAAATGATTTAAATAATACAAAATATTTAAAAGAAGTGATAGAAATAATTGTTGATAGAAGGCATTATATAGCTACTGAATTTAACTTAGATAATGCTGTCAATGAAATAAATCAAATATTATCTTATGATGGATATAAACTTATTGATGAAAATGGAAAATTTAAATTAGTAGAAGAAGAAGTCAAATAAAATGAGAAAAGTATTACTAAGAATAATAGTTATATTTTTAGAAAGTTATTTAGGTAGAAAAATAGCTATTTTTATGATCTTATTTTTGCTTAAATAAACAGTCTGATATTACTGAAATAAAAGAAAAAAAAACAGAGTTTTTAAAGTGGACCCTATGTCAAGGACATTTTAAAAAAGAAAGTTAAATATTTAAAAGCTGATTTCTGTATTGCACAGGAGTCAGCTTTTTTAGATTCCATTGACAACGGTGATTATTGTAATAATCAATATAATTTT
>JBOFRT010000373.1:0-1232 GCA_051651165.1 Cetobacterium sp. | reverse complement strand
TCTTATTCATCTGTATTTAATATGATTACGTTAACCATACACTCAAGCCTAGATGCAGTAGGCTTAACAGCGGCTGTTGCCGGAAAACTCGCTGATTATAATATTAGTGCGAATGTTGTTGCCGCCTATTACCATGACCATATTTTCGTACCAAAATCACAGGCGCAGCAAGCTATGCAAGCATTAAATGAGTTTAGCCAATCATAAGTTTTGTATTATTGCTCTGATAATGACTCGCTTGATGATGAATAGATTAATTGTTCGTAATATAAATAAAACTATCTTGATAGAATATCTTAGTATTTTCTGGCGGAATACTCCGCCAGAAAATCAAATCATTAACCACAATGCTATTTTGAGGATAACCACGCAGAGATAAGCGTACCCAGTTCGGAAACATCGGAATACAGGTGATCATCACCCTGCACCTCGATGCATTGGCAACGCTGGCTATTTACCGCCTGTTGAACCACCGAGAAGTGTCCGAACGGATCACTATCCTGCTGAATAATCAATAAATTAACCTGATCATTTTCTGAAAGTTCACGCAGCGTTGCTTTATCGGCATCAGAGTACAAAGAGAGTGCAATACCGATAAAAACGATATTTTTCACTTTCAGTTTATCCAGTGCCCGCAGTGTAATTAACGTACCAATCGATTTAGCAACCACGGTATCAAACTCACCGGAAGGTACATGCTCCACTTCTGCAGCCACATTAAACTCTGCCGCCGGATGTTGCCATGCAAGTAACGAATGCGTGGTCAATTGCAAATTAGGTATCTCAGCGGCATGCACAACCTGATTAATCCATGTTTTAGTCGCAGGCATTTTTCCCGGAACAGCAAGAATATTCATATAGTACTCAACCTATGTTCAACATTAATTCGTTGATCGTTATATATCGATACTGTTTAATATTAGCGCTATTGCCAATGTACCCTTGTAATAAAGCATGTTTAAGTGTGTCACCATCCGTTTTACCCGTGATTAATTTTGATGTTCACGTTTAAACACTGGCACAGTTGCCGTAGAGTCAGCTTCTGAGTAGTAATATCCATCCAGCGCAAAATCAAGCAGCTGCTCCGGTGCTGTTAATTGTTGCTGAATAATATAACGGCTCATTAACCCACGGGCTTTCTTTGCATAAAAACTGATAACTTTATACTGCCCATTTTTTTGATCTAAAAAGACCGGTTTAATCACAGTCGCATGAAGCTCACGCAGTTTAAC
>JBOFRT010000372.1:0-1676 GCA_051651165.1 Cetobacterium sp. | reverse complement strand
ATTATATTATGGAAACTATTATATCTATCATTATGTAAAAATGATACTGGTATGAGTTCCGTATTAAAATATTTAAATGAATTTAAGGTTGTTTAAAAAATAAAAATTAAATAAATAAAAAAAGTATATTAAGTCTTATGCTTAATGTACTTTTTTTTATAAAATATTATTCTTATTATTAATTTAAACTTTTGTATTGTTCTTAATATTGAGTTCTTCAAATATGTAGGCTTTAACATGTCTATTTTCTTTAAAATTTATTTTGGTTGATTATTTTATATCTTCTACTTTTTTCTTTAAATCATCTTTTAAAACATTTAAAAATTCATGAATAACTTTTTTCTCATTTAAATCAAAGGTATCGAATATTTTAGAATCTCTTTCTTGAGATTTTTTGTGGTTTTCTAAATGTTTTTTATAAATATCCTCTCCAGCTTTAGTAAGATTGAAATATTTTTCTTTTTTATTTTCTGGAGTTGAATATTCTAAGATATAGTTTTTTTCTAATAGTTTTTTTATTATTTTTGTAGCCCCACTTCTTGTTATATGTAAATATTTAGATATTTCAGAGGAATTATTTTTTGTATTTTTTCCAATAAAATCAATTGTATGAACCTCATTTATATTTAATTTTCCATACTCTTTTTCAAATCCATTTTTATTTAAAATATCCATTAATTGAAAAATGTCTACAAGTTCTTTAAACATATCTTTATTTTTCATTTATCTATCTCCATATACAAAAATTTTTGTAGATAACCCTGTTGCAATTGGATTATCTATCCACACTGTAAAAACTTTAAATTTATTAAATTCCATTTTATTTAAACTTTCAGATGATAAATTTTCTACAACATATGTTTTTTTATTTTCACATTTAACATCAGCATTGTAGTGTTCCTCTCCTCTTCTAATTCCAGCACAATCTATTCCAATAAAACTAACTTCTTTTTCCAATAAAAAATCTATTAACTCCCAGCTAAGTTCATGGTGATTTTTTAAGTAATTTACACTTCCATATGGATTTTCTTTTTGAATTCCTGTCTTAAAAATGACAAAATCTTTTTTCTTTATATGAATTCCTTTTATTGCTTCAATACCAATTTCATTTCCTAATTCATACTTTGTACAATCAATTAAAACACCATCACAATCTAAATATTCTTTGGAAACTTCTGTTTTATTATATACATCAATATGAGTTCCAATATGTCCAGATGTTAATAAAGGATTTCTATTATTAGCTAACATTTCCCAAACTTTGTGAGTTCTATCTATTTTTAAACTTATTTCAAACATAATTTTCCTCCTTTTGTTTCTTAGTTAACAAAATTATAGAACATAAATTTTTATTTGTCAACTTTTTTTTATTTCTTAGTTAACAATTTATTGGAGTTAGCTCAGTTTATAAGTTTTTATAGTATACTAAAGGAAAAATGTAGATAAAATTGAAGATAATTATAACTTATTTTTTATTTTTAAAGGAGGTTCTTAATGGAAATGTTTTGTTATCAATGCCAAGAGACAGCTAAAAATGCTGGATGTACAGTAAGAGGTGTCTGTGGAAAAATACCAGTGGAAGCTAAAATAGAGGATTTACTTATTTACCTTGCAAAAGGAATTTCTGTTTGTAGTAGTAAACTTCGGCATTTAGGATTAAAAGATACAGCAGTTGA
>JBOFRT010000371.1:0-29561 GCA_051651165.1 Cetobacterium sp. | reverse complement strand
AATCTTAAAATTATTGACTTGGGGCTATCCCTCCACCACTTATTATCATGGTTTCATTGGTACTGTGCCCCTACTCTCACAAGACTAAAGAAATTTCGTTAAATCCTTAACTTATATTCACCAACCCTCTAACTAGGTTCTTGTTGTGTCTTGCTTTCCACGTTCCATATTTTCTATCATTAAATCCACTTAGGCCGTTACTTTGAACCTGTAAGCTTGATACTGCCTGTAACAGTATAGCGAGTTTCATAACAACACTTCTTACTAATCGCCACTTACCCCACAATTTTGCGGGTATAGCATTTCTACTATATCTACATTTAGATTCTTTCATTCGCAACTTTGTCAGTACCCTCGTACATTCTAGCCATATAGATTTGACTCCCGATCTATCATTATCTCGACCACCTCTGGTTCGCATTTCCTCATCATTACATGTTAGGGACAACTCTCAACCGACTTCACCGAGCTTTACACCATTAGATTTAGTTAGAACCTAATCGCATATCGGAGTATCAGAGGAAGCATTTCAGGACGTTACTCCTTCATTCTACTTCTCGAAAATACAGTTCTCTGTTAATTCGCTTATTCTTAAGCTACTTTTAACATGTCGTAACTTTTCATTACGAAACGTGTCGCACTGTTGTTGTAGAAGTGATCTGTTATGTTTATTTCATACAATTCTTTTACTCTTTTATCTCCCATTGAATTTCTATATACTTTATTTTCTTCTAAATCTAATGAAATTATTCTCAACGTCAAAATAGGAGTACTAACCTCTTCTTTTAAAATTCCATTTTTTTCGGAAGAATACATAGTGTTTTTAAAATTATAATTAGTTTCAGATAATCTTAAAAGAGAATTTTTGATAAAAGTTATATATCTTCCAGTGTTATTCATTTTTAATTTGTCTCTAAGCTCTTTTGCTGATACAACAAATTTTTTAGGCATACCATGCTCTTTCATAATTTGCATTAAAGCTATAAATACTTTTTCTTCAGGTTCTCCTGGTATATATTCTCCTGCTTTTGGACTTATTGTAATGTAAGTATCTCTGTTCTTATTAAAATAATATTTAACTATTTGATTTATTTTTCTTTGAGTGTTTTTAGAGAAAATTGGAAATTGAATTAAATTCAAATCCATTCTTATTAAAGCTTTATTTTTTATAAAATTTTCATCAATAGTCATATTTTCTTCTATTATTTCTGAAGGTGGTGTATCTATATGTTCTTCTTCAAGAAAATCAATATCTTTTGAATTTATTAATTTCTTTTTCACTCTCTATCGCTCCTTTTCTAATATAAGACTTATTAGGTAATAATTTTAAAAAAAAATGTAAAAAACTTAAAACTAATACCTAGTAAGTCTTGTTTTTTATATATTATATAGTGATTTTTTTTAAAAATCAAACTTTATTAGAAATATATTCCCCAGTAAATCTTATAAAATAAATGAAATACCTAATAAGTCTTAATATAATCCCTAGTAAGTTTTAAAAAAATCCCTAATAAGTTTTAATATAATACCCAATAAGTCTTAAATAAGTACCTAGTAAGTCTTAATCTAAAAATTATCCATTTACGAAGTAAATTCAACTCTTAGGGGCTAATTTTTCTATATTTTTTTTGTACATAACAATATAAACAATAATTACAATATAAAACAACTATATACAATGTTTATCATATAAAAAAAGCAAGGATTAACTCTTGCTTTTTATCGACTTCTCTCTTCCCTATTTCTTTCTCTTATAAATTGTTTATTCTTTTTTTCTAATTCTTTATTAATTGATAAACCTTTAATACATTTATCATATAAAAATCTTTTAATTTGATTATCATCATTCGTTTTATAAAAATTAGATAATTGACTATTAAATTCACTAATATATTTTTCAGGTATACTAATAATTCCTTTTCCATTTTTTATTAAAATAGAATTGGCTACAATATTACTAGTTCTTTTATTTCCATCCCAAAATAATTGTGATCTCATTCCCCATGTATAATATTTTATAGCTCTCTCTGTAATATTTTCAATTTTGTTTATTTCTTGTAATTCTTTTTCTACATTTTCAACATCTGGTATTGGTGGAATAAAGTGATTCCCATCAATTAATCTAACGCCAACTTCACCATATCTAATAACTCCCCAATCTAAACTCTCATTTTTAGAAACTCTTTTATTTACTTCACAAATAAAAGCAACATCTAAATCATTTTCTATATTTTTAAGAATATATTGCCATGCACTCTTTAGATTTAAAATTATTTGTACATCATCAAGTGGAACAGAAGAATCATTTATACCATTTAAAATTTTTTCTGTTTGGGGAAAAGTTGTATTACATCCTTCTAATTTGATAGCGTTATAAATTGTTTCGTAAATCTCTTTTTTGGCTAAAAAAATATTTTGTTCTCTTGTCAAATTATATTTATCTTTCATACCGACTCCTTATTAATATTAAATTTTTACTTCTTTTATAAATTTATTTAAATCGTCTATGTTTTCTATTTTCTCTAATCTAGACATTAAATTTATTCTTTGTTTTGTTGCTAACCCACTTTCTTTTATTAAAAATGCTATTCTTTCTTTTTCAGTTTTTAAAGAGGAAATTTCATCAATTTCAATAGAATCTTGATCTTGGGTATTTTCTACTTTTTTTTCTGGCTGAATAACTTTTATTTTTTTTGAAACTTTTTGATTTCCTAGTTTTATACTTTTAATTAAATAAGTTATTTTTTCAATTTGGTGATTTATTTCTTTGGTTGAATATTTTAATCCCTTTATTAATTGTTCCTCTGAAAACATTTCTAATAATAATTCTATATTATCAACAGTTAGTAGAGGATTTATAAATCTGTTTTTTTTAGCTTTTTCGATTATTGTATAAAGATTTTCTGAAACTTTTATTTCAACATCTTCTATTTCAATAATAGGCTCTTTTTCTTGTTGTTTAACTTTAGTCCATGTAAATTTAAACATTGTTGTTTTTCTTCCGTCTTTTATATATTCTATATTCAAATCTTGAAAATATATTCCTAATTCTTTTATTGCTGGATTTATAACTCTTCTATTAATATCTCCAATTAAATAAGTTTCTGGAATACATAATAGTTCTCTAAATTTTTCTACAGATAATTTTACCCATTTTGAAGCATTATATTGTTTCAAAACTCTAAATAGACCTTTGCTATAGATACTTCTTAGTTTTACAAATTGTTCTAATTCAAATTTTGTAAAATTTTTAGTGAAGTTATTTAATAAGTATTCAAAATTTTTATGAACACTTATTTCTATTTGTTTTTGGTCTTCGTCTATAAAATAGTCTATAAAAAATGTAAATTTACCAATACCATTAACTCCTTCTTTCTTATATGTTACTGGAATTTTTATTAATTTGTCATAAGTATTTGTTAAAGAAGCCTTAAACCTTTTTAGGTCTTTTTCTTTTGTTAATTTTTGAAGCTCAGAAAATGTTAAGATCACATTTTTGGTCGATTGGTTTTTCATTTTAAAACATAAACTAAAAAAAATATTATAATCTTTTTCTGTAAAATCTTTAAATGCGATATTGTTCATATCATTATGTATTTCAACAACTTCTTTCACCAGAATACCCCTTTTTTATTTAATTTTTTAATTAAGGTAATATTACCACATTATAATAAGACAAGTCAAGATATTTGTCATATTTAAAATTAGCAATTTGTCATATGTTTTTTCACAAAATGTCATACCAAATTCACAAAATGTCATCTGATATTCACAATTAGTCATTTGAATTTCACAAAATGTCATTTAATTTTCACAAAATGTCATCTTTATTTTTAGATAGTCATTGATAATATTGACAATTCAGCGTTCTAAAATATTTAAAAGATATTAAAAGATAATAAAAGAAATTAAAAAAGAATCTAAAAGGGAGTTAATCTTTTATAAAAATTCAAAATACAAATTATAAAAAATTTTTAATTTGATAAATAAACAAATTTGATACATAACTTTTTATTGTATTTAAAACTCGTAAAATTGATTTTAAGATGATTCAAATAAGAAATAAGGTTTGTATTTAGATAAATAAATAAAATGCGTTAAAATTGATTTTATAAACAATTCAGTTGTTTTTACAAAAATAAAAATAAAAATGATTTATTTTAGTTTTTAAGGTATATATTTTACACAAAATGTATAGATGTAATATATCATTTTTAAAGGGATAAGTCAATATAACTATAGATGTAGGAGATTAAATTTAATAGATCTAAAAATGAAAAAAATAAATATTAAATAATATGACAAATTGTGAAAAATGGAGATAGAAATCAAAAAATGAGCTTGACAGAGTTCAAAACATCCCCTAAAATAGAATAAAAACCCAAAGGGTTCACGATTAGGAGTTTCTCATTTTCACTTTTTCAAAGTGATGAGAAACCTCCACATAATTCTTATGTGGAGACTCTTGCGAGTGGGAATAAAAGGTATAGGAGGTGAAATAATGGCAATATTCAATCTAAGAGTAAGTCCTTCAAAAGATAAAAGTGCAGACTTTAAATTTAAATATATCCAAAGAATAGATAATTTTTCTTGGGATAAACAAGAAAAATATGATGATTTTTTATATGGAGAGAATGTTAACATGCCATTATTTGCTAAAGAAAATCCTCTTATATTTTGGGAAGAAGCAGAAATTAATGAAAGAATTAATGCAAATGTATTTAGAGAAATTGAGTTTTCTCTACCAAACGAATTAACACAAGAAGAAAATATAGAATTGGCAAGAGAATTTGCTAGTAAATTATTAGGAAATAAATATGTATATTCATTAGCGGTTCATTCAAAGCCAAGTTCTAATTCAGAGGAAAATATACATTGTCATATAATGTTTTCAGAAAGAGAACTTGATGAAATAGAAAGAAAAACTCCAGAGCATTTTTTTAAGAGAAGAGATTCGAAAAATCCTGCAAATGGAGGATGTTTAAAAAGAGATTGGAGTAGATTATCTAAACTGTATGAAATAAGACAAACGTGGGAGAATTTAGCAAATAAAAAACTAAAAGATAAAGGTATTCAAATATCTGCTAAAAGTTTAAAAGCTCAAAGAATAGAAGCTTTACTTAATGAGGATTTTTTAAAAGCAGAACTTTTAGACAGAACGCCTATAAATTATGATAGTAAATTTTTAAAGTATTCAACGAATGAAGAGTTAAAAGATGAAGTAATGAAGTTTTATACTTACTCAAAAAAAATAAAAGAGTTAAAAGAGAAAGAATTTAAATTTAAAAAACAAAACTATAAGCAAGAAAATGAATTGGCAAGAGAAAGATATTACTTATCAGAAGGGATAGAGTATAACCCTTCTAATTTTGATATTCAAGAAAAGATAACACATTTTAATTTAGAAAATATATTTATGACTTCAGTAGATAATAAAATTTTATTAGATTTGAAGAAAAAGAGAGTAAAAGAGATAGGTTATGCTTCAAAAGAAGAAACTGTTAAATTAAAAGCTTTAGATACTTTAACCAAAGGAAAGTATTCTATTTCTTTAAAAAGATTAAACTCTTTAAATGAAATTTATAATCAATTAGCTAATAAAGAAATGTTTAAATTCAAAGAAGAGAAAAAGGAGATAGAAGATTATCTAAACTCAATTACTAAAAATGAATACTTTAGTAAAAAATTAGAAAAAATGAAAGAAAATATATTAGAAAAATATAACCTAGAAAAAATTGAATTACATAAAGAAATTGAGGTTTTAGAAAATAATGATTACAAAGATATATGTTTACAATTTAATTCTAAAAATTATGAAGTTTCAAGTTATTTACTACAAGAAGCTTATAATAAATTAAAAATATTAAAGCAAGAAAAGATTGAGATAGATAAAAAAGTTTTGGATCATAAACAATTATTGACAAAAGATTTAAGAAAAGAAATTTATAAAGAGTTTAAATCTGATGTTTTGGAAAAATATGAAGAGTTATTATTATGGAAAAAAGAAATTCTAAATATTGAAAATATTGAATTAAGAAATGAATTAAATCAGAAAATTTCTAAAAGAGAAATTGGATTTAAAAATTATGATTTAGAAAATAATATTAATGAAATAGTGGAAAAGCAAACGAGTGAATTAAAAGGTAAATATAAGGAATTAAGACAAGCACAGGATTCTACGAATGGAAAAATTAAATATACAGAATTATTCTTAGCGGAGCTAAGAGGAATGAAAGAAATAAAAGCAATTGATAGTAAATTTAAACTGGAACAAGAATACGAGAGAATAAAAGAAAGTGGAAATACATATGAAAAAATTAAATTTAATGTAAAAATAGAAAAATTAGAGAATAATTTTAATAGAATATTTGACAAAAATTCTCAACTTCAAAAATTTGACTTCTTAGAACCAAACAAGGAAGAAAAATCTAACTATATTTTAAAGTTGAAAGAAGAAATTCAGGAATATAAAGAAAAGAATATTGAGATTATGTATTATTTATCTAAGAATAAAATAACTGATGAAAGCATAAAAATAAAAATTTTAGATAGGTATACACAAAATAAATATTCAGAGGAATTAAATAAAATTAAATATTATGAAAACGAGATAAAAAATAAAAAATCAATAGAAGAAAATAAAGTTATGTTATCTCTTTCAAAAAATAAAATTAGAGATCTAGAAAATAATTTTAAAATAAGTGAAGATGAAATCCAAATAGAAAAAACACATTTTAGAAGTAAACAAATAGACGTGTTTGCAGAAATAAGAGAAAATAAAGAAAAAATTCAAAATTGTTACGCTACTATAAAATCATTATCAAAACCTAAAATAAAAAGTATGAGATTAATAAATAGTTTACAAAATTTTGGAAGACAATCAGATGATAATAAAGCTAAAAAATTAAAAGTTATGAGAAGTGGAAAAATTTTAATTAAAGATGATGATGAAGAAAAGTTAAGGAGAAGAGAGTGGGAAAACTCGATTTATTAAATGCTAAAATAAGAAAAAAAAAATTAGAAATAAAAAGGCTACAGCGTTCTTCAACAGAAAAAAGAAAAACTAGAAAAATAAAATTAATAAAACTGGGAACATTATTTAATGTTGCAGATTTGCTAGATGAACCACAAGAAACAATGATTGCTTTTTTAGAGCAGTATAAAAAATTGAGTGTTAAGGAAAAAGAGGAATATAATTTGAAAGGACAAGAAATATTATTTAATACGCCTAAAGAAAGTTATACTCCAAATGATCCAAATAAAAAAAATATGTTTTATAGGATGATTAGAAAAAGTGCTTTACTAGAAAAGTTGAAGATCCATTTAGAGAATCCTAATATATTGATGGGGTATATTTCAATTTATAAGACTTTGACTGAAAAACAGAAAGAAGATTATTTTATAGAAGGGGAGAAACTTTTTAGAAATTCTTATAAAAAATTAGAAAAAGAAATAATAAGCGATACAGAGAAGTTAGAATTACTAAAATTAAGTTTTGAAGTAAAAATAGATTTAACTAATTTCTTAAAAATAAATTTTAAAACAGATATTCATAATATTACTAAAGATAAAATAAGTGAAATAAAAGAGCAAATATCATATAGTAAAATAAAAAATTATTAAGAGGTGGAGTAGTTGAAAAACTACTCCTTTTTTATTAGAAAATAATATCACTATAAACTTTGTTTAAATCATCATTATCAATACCAATATAGCGTAGTGTAACAGCAGGATTAGTATGATTTAAAGCTTTCATAACCAAAGCTAAATCATTGTTAAATTGAAAGTAGACTGTTCTAGCCCATGTTTTTCTAAATGAATGAGTATTAAATGGGTATTCTATATTTAGATCTTCTCTAATTTGCTTCATGTAAAAATTAACTCCTTGATAAGTAATGTGAGAATCTGGACGTATTAAAGATTTAAAGATAAACCCAGTATCAAAGTTTTTTATTTTTTTCTTTTTATAATACGCCTTCAGAAGAGAAAAATTTTCCGTACACCCAGAATTGAATGTAACTGTTTTTCTTCTTTGTGTTTTTTTTTCTTTTAATGTGGGATTATCTAAATCTTCAAAAGTTAAATTTAAAATATCAGAAATACGAAGTCCTGTGTTTAGAGCAGTTTTAACAATTGCAAGAATAACAATTAAATCTTTACGCTTTAGATAATCAAAAATTAAATTCAAATCATTTTTAGTAATAGGATTAACACTCTGTCCTTTTATCAATATAATCACTCCTCTTTTTTATAAAATTTAATCAAACTAATATTGTACATATATTTTAAACATAAAAGCAACATAAATTTTTTAGCTATACCAAATAATAAATAAGTGTATATTAAATAAAATAACTGTATATAAAACTAATTAACTATATATTTTTAGAATACCTATATATTTTGTGTAAAATATATAGGAAGGCAATTAGAGGAGGTTTTCATGAAAAAAATGTTACAAAATGCAAAAAAAAATATGAAAAATAGAGGAGGTGAAGATAGTAAAAATTTATTTTTTTCAAAAGTAAAAAGTAAATTAAGAATAGAAAAGATGACAGTACTATGCTCTTGTTTTATGTTTTTAGTTTTAGCAGGAAATGTGTATTCAGCAAATGGAATACCTTTTTACGATAAGTTGGAAACATTTTTAACTTGGGTAAAAGTTATAGGAGGAATGTTTACGTTGTGTGCTTTCTTATATTCAATATATTCATACAGACAAGGAAGAGATAATGCACTTAGTCAAGGAGTTTGGTTCGTTGGTTGTGGAGTAGTAACATTCTATATAAAAGATATAGCTACTGAATTTGGATTTTTATCTGGAACACTTTTTTAAAAAGGGAGTTATATGAAGAGCTGGAAAGGTCGAAAACGGCAGGAAAAAATAAATAATAATCCAATTGATTGTGATAAATATTATACACTAGCAGTAAATGCTAACAATTGGAGAAAAACTTGTTTTTCCTTAGTTGTAGTAATTGTATTATTGGTAGCTGGTTTAATCAAAATTTCAATAACTAATAAAGTAGAAACTTTTGTAATCGAAAAAAATGGAAATAATTATTCTGTTGTTGGGAATGTAATTGATATAGCACAAACACAAAATAAAGTAACTGACGGAGAAATAATATATTTTTTAAATGAGTTAATATCTAATGCAAAAACACTTCCAAAGAGCGAAGAGATATATGCAAAAAATTATAAAAAAAGTTTATATTATTTGTCTAGAAGTGCTTCATCAAAATTTGATAATTATTTAAAAGAAGAGAAGTACGTAGAGAAAAAAAGACAAGGAAAAACAGTAGAAATTGTATTTAATACAGGATTAAAAGTGTCAGATAATACATATCAAATTAGATGGAAACAAATTACATATAGTTCAAGTGGAGAATTAGAAGATGTAGTTAATTATAATGGATTATTAACAATAGGATTTAAAACTATAACAGATCCCAAAGTACTATATAAAAATCCTTTAGGATTAATTGTTACAGAATTTTCACAAAAGAAAGAATTACTTTAAATAAAGCGGGAATTTCTCGCTTTATTTAATAAATTATTGGAGGAGTTATAAAATGAAAAAAATTGCAATATGTTTATTTAGTTTACTTGCTGTTACTTCTTTTTCAAAAGAAAACTATTCTTTTGTACAAAAAGAAGTTGTTTCTTTTAAGCAAGAAGCAATGGATAGAAAATTTGAAAGAGTTGTTTATAAGCCAAATGTAGTTTATGAAGTTTATGGACAACCTTTTATGGCAACAGCGATTGTATTTGATAGATCAGAAGAGGTAATAAATTATTCTTTATCTGATCCAGCTTGGACTGGAATTATTAATAGTAATCAGATGTATATAAAACCACCTGCTGAAGAGTTTGATATTAATGGAGAAAGTATTCTTCCGCCAGAATCAACTCTATTTATTTCTACAAATAAAAGAGATTATTATTTTAAGTTAAAAGTAACAAATACAAGAGCATATAATCCTGTAATTCAATTTATTTATCCTGAAGATCAGATAAAATTAGTAGAAAATTTAGAACTTGAAAAACAGGAACGAGATAGAAGAAGAACAGGGCTAGAAATAACAACATTTGATGATTTAAATTTTAACTACAAATGGAATAAAAAATATTCATGGTCTCCACAAATAATAATGGATAACGGAACAAGAACAACAATTTATTTATCTATTGATGATACAGATGTTCCAGCATTTTTTATAAAGAAAGATGGAGAAGTTGAAAAGATAGAATATATTGTGAAAAAAAATAAAAATGGTTATAAACAAATTGAATTAAATACAACATTTAAAGAAGCTATTTTACAGCTACATACTAAAAAAATAACAATTATAAATAAGGCAAAAAAGTAGGTGGGAAATGAAAAAAAAAGATGTATTTGCTAATTTACCTAAACAAGAAAAATCGCAAGGAGAAAAAATAAATTATAAATCTATTGCAATTCTAATAGGTGTAATTGTAACGATAGGAGTAGTTTCATTTTCATCAGTTGCTAACAAAAAAAAAGAGAATAATAAAAAAGATATAGCAACAGCTAATCAGATTCAAGAATCAGAAGTTGTGGCAACAACACCAGAAGAAATGGAAAAAATAGCTAAAACAAATCCTCTGTTAGAAGATAAAAAAGAAGTTTTATCACTAAGAGAAGACGATAGGCTAGAAGAATTAAAAATGCAACAAGATTACGAATTAAAGAAACTTGCACTTCAATATGAGAACGAAAGATTGAGCAGATTAAAATCTAGACAATTAACTCCTCTATCTTTAATTGAAGCAAAGAATATATCAGAAATAAAAGATGAGAAAAAAAGTTCAAATCCATACGAAGGATTAGTAATTCCGCCGTTTCCAGAAATGCCGAAAGAAGATCCTAATCTTCAAGAATTTAAAAAAGAATTTGCTAAAAATTCTATAGTAGATGAATTTATTTTAACTAAACAATTGCAATCAGCAATTTCAAAATATGAGGTTAAAGCAGGAACTATAATTCCATTGACTTTAGAAACATCAATTAATTCAGATTTACCAGGAAATATAACAGCAGTTGTAAAGAGGGATGTTTATGATTCTGCAACAGGAACAATTTTATTAATTCCTGGTGGAAGTAAGGTTATTGGGAAGTATTCATCAGATGTAAGTTTTGGGCAAGAAAGAATTCAAGTTGTATTTAATAGAATTACATTACCTAATCAAAAATCTATAAATATAGATTCTATGATCGGAGTAGATAAGATGGGAGCGAGTGGAGTAAAAGATAGGGTTAATACAAAAATAGGAAAAGTATTTTCATCAGTTATAATGTCAGCAATATTAGGCGTTGGATCAGGTTCTTTAAAGAATAAAAATGATGATGATTGGAGAAATAATGCAATTAATGAAGGTGGAAGTCAAGCTATTAACGTGGGGAATACATACGCTAATAAATTGCTAAATGTACAGCCATCTTTAGAAATAAGAAATGGGTATACTGTTGGAATATTTGTAGAAAAAGATTTAATTTTAGAAGAATATAGAGAACAATATTAGAGAGGAAAAAATGATAAAAGATAAATATATTTTGATTTTAAAAGGAGTTGGATTAGGTTCGATAATGATTTTTGGTTTAGCAGGATTAGAATATTTATTATTTTAAAAAAATGAAAATAAAAGGACATTGGAAAGTGAATAATTTACAGGCTGTATAAGAAATTTTAATGTGAAGGTGAAAAATGAGAAAAATAGTCATGTTATTAATGAGTTTATTGATTATAACCTTTTCTTTTGCAAATACTATAAAAGGAAAAGTTATAAAAGTATCTGATGGAGATACAATAACTATTTTAAAAAATAATGAAAAAACGAAAATAAGACTTTATGGAATAGACGCACCAGAAAAAGCACAAAGCTATGGGATAAAGTCTTTAGATGTTTTAAATAAAATGATTTTTAATAAAATAGTAGAGGTTGAAGTAAAAAATAAAGACAGATATGGAAGACTCGTTGGAGTAATTTATTTTAACAATACAAATATAAATTTGCATATGATAGAAACTGGAAATGCTTGGTGGTATAAACAATATGCAAAAAATGAAATTGAATATAAAAAAGCAGAAGAGAGAGCCAAAGAGAGAGCCAAAGAGAGAAAAGTAGGTTTATGGAATGGAAGTAACTTTATTTCACCTTGGGAATACAGAAAAAATAAAAGAGTAAAAAAATAAAAGTATTCTCTATAAAGTTATTAAAAAAAAGTGTTCCTAAAGATTTTTCTATATTATTAGTGATTGATTAAATTTTCATTATAAAGTTTTTCAACTAAAGAATTAAAGCTATGAAAATCACACGAATTATGTTTAAAAAGAGTGTTAAAAAAATCAAGTAATTCTTTAGTAGTTTGAAAATCAGTTGTTTCTAAAGCAAATTCTAAATTATAACTAAATCCACTTTTAGTAAAATTAGCAGAAGAAAGAAAAGCTTTAGTTACAATGTTCCCAGGTTTTGATAATTTAGGGCAATCCATAAGATAAATTTTTAAATGTGTATAGTTAGCAGAAGGAGACTCAGAAGAATTAATAATTTTGGTCTCAATTTTCCATTCCATATTTGGTGGAGTTATTTTTTTTAATTCTAAAATTTCAGAATTGAAAAGTTCTTTAATAGACTCTTTTCTCATATTGTATATAAAAATTCCAATTAGAGATAAAAAAATAACAAAAAGCAATAAAATAAAATATATACTTGGATACATTTTAAGATAGAATAATGTACCTAAAAAAGAAGTAGAAATAATAAATATTGATAGCCAAATATTTCTTTTCTTTTTTTAATTTTTTAATTTTTGTTGCATATTACATTCTTTTTCATTTACTAACTCTGGATATTTTTGAAAATTACTTTTTTTAAAAAGATTTTTTAAAATTTTAAGAGTGTCTTTACTAAAAGGTGATGATTTCGTTTTACCTATAGAGTAAGTATCACATAAAATCAATTTTTTTTTAGTAACATTATTTAATCCAGAAAAAAACTCAATTTTATCAGAACTAATATATGGAGAGATAATATATATGAAATCTTTTGCTTCTTTCATAGCAGTTTCTATATTAATTCCCACATTTGTACCAACGTAGAGTTTGCTACACTTAATATCACGAGTATTTGTAGCAATAAATTTTTTAAAAGTTGTTTTCATTAAATCCTTTCACTTTAGGAAACACCAAATAATTATACTTTAAAAAAAAATAAAATCAAAGAGAAATAATTAGGAGGAAAAAATGAGGAAAAAAATATGGATATTATTATTAATGGCTTTAGCTTTTTCAAAAGTATTTGCATTAACAGTTTATGATCCAGCTAATCATCAACAAAATATGCAGAATTATCAAATGCTAATACTTCAAAAGCTTGAACAAGTAAAAACAGCAACAGAAAATGGAGTTCAAACAATACAACAAGTAAAACAATTGGAACATGATGTTACAAATTTAGAATCACTAGCTGGAACTTTCTTAGGACAAGAAAGTGAATTTTTAGTACAGGCTTTTGAAGATTTGAATGCGATAAATAAAAATTCTCAATCTATATTAAGAGAATCAGAAACAATAGATACAAATTTTGATAAAGTATTTTTAGATACAGACAGATTAAAAGGTTTAAATAGTGAAGAACTGGCAAGAGAAACTTATAAAATTGCAAAATACAGAAAAAATAATATAAAAGATAATTTAAAAACAGCAACTAAAGTAATTGAATTAAATGAAAAAGATAGTAAAAATATGGCAAGATATATGAGTCAAACAGATGGAGCAAGAGGAAATCTTCAGGCAAGTATGGCAACAAAAAAAGGAATAGATCAATTGAATAATAGAGTGGCAAGATTAACTGATTTACAGGCGAAAGCTATAATAATAGAAGCTGAAAAACAAGCAGAACAAGAAACAATTAAGTTATTAGAAGAAGAACAAGTTAGAAGAATGATGGAAATGAGTCCAGAAGATGAAAAATTAGTAAAAAGAGTTAGACAAAGTGGAAAATTTTGGTGATATATGATACACTACACATGCTAATAAAAATTTTGGAGGGGATTATGAAAAAAATTATAATATCATTATTTATGTTGTTATTTTTAATTGGATGTGGAGAAAAAGTGAATTTTACAACACAAGAATATAAAAAAGAGCTTTTGGAAAAAGTAGAACAAAAAGATGAAAAATCTATAAAAGAATACAATGAAATAATGAATAAATTAGAAAAACAAGCAAAAAATAATAAAGAAGCAATGGAAGAATTTGAAAAATGGAAAGATGAAAAAAAAGTTATGGATATGTTTAAGATGAGTTCAGAGAACAAAGAAATGGTAAAAAAAATACGAGAAACTGGAAAATTTTGGTAAAAATAAAATAATACAAAAAAGCCTGTAAGTTAGTAAACTTTCAGGCTTTTTTATTTTTCAAATAAAGGAGATAGAATGGGAATAAGTTCAACACCATTATTAACAGAAATTATAAAGGGATTAAAAGTAGACTTGATGGGAACAATAGATTTATTACAACCAGTTGCTTATCAACTACTAATGTGGTTTTTTATGTTTGAATTAGTATCAGGGTTACTTCATTCAGAACCAGGAGTAAATCCATTAAAAATTTTGATGAATAAAGTAAAAGTTTGGGCATATTTGTATTTAATGATTTTTTCATTTAAAAAGATAATGGAATTAATACAAGAAATGTTTGGATATTTTGCAAAAGTTTCAATGAAAGGAACTGAAAATTTACCATTAGAAGAAATTCCATATAAAATTTTAGCTACAGGATTTGATAGTTTGAAAACTATTTTAAATTATATTATTTTTTCAGAACCAAAGACATGGATTTTACTTATAGGTATTGTAGTCGGATTATTTATCTTTGCGAAAGTCTGCTTGTCTATAGGAATGGTTATTTTAGAATATTTAGTTATGAGTTCTCTTGTAGTTATTTTAATTCCATTTATGATGTTCGAAAAATTAAGATTTGTAGGAGATAAAGTTGTAGGGACTTTAATAAATTTAAATATGAAAATCTTTGTAATTCAATATTTACTTTACTATTTTTCTAAATTTTTAGCGAGACCAATTGATTTGCCTGATACAAGCGTATCTACAATAATGGCAAGTAGTTTTTATTGGGTAGTAGCAATGGCTATTTTAGGGCTAATGACAGCGAAAGGAAGTGAAATGGCACAAACGCTAATAAATGGAGCAACAACATTTGGAGATTCTTCTGAATTGGTAGGAATGGCTAGAAAAGGAATATCAAATTTAGGAACAGGTATTAAAGGATCTGTAATGGCTGGAAATATTAGTACAGGTGCAACAAATGGTGCTAGAAAAGGAGCTACAGATGGAGGATTAGCAGGAAGTCTTAAAGGTGGAGGAATAGGAGCAACTGTAGGTAGTGTACTTGGAGGAATGAAAGGTGGAATTAAAGGGGCTTGGGACGGTTATAAAAGCTCTAAATAAGAAGAAAAAATAAAAGGGAGCAAGTATGGAAAAAATAACATCAATAAATGAAAAGGGGAAAATATTTAAAACTTCCATTTATAGTGATGGACTTAAATATCAAAGAAGAAAAATTTATATAAATAAAGGAATTTATAAAATCATAGATTTAGATTCAGAAAAGAATTTAACAAGGACAAGACATTATTCTAATGGGATTTTAGAGAGCGAATCTATATTAGAAGGTAAAAATTTAATTACTAAAAATTTTAATACTAAAGGAGAAGTTAAAGAAAGCATACTAGAAAATTTTAATACTGGAGAAAAGCTAACTCAAAAATATGAAAATAGTAAATTAAAATCTCAATCTTTGGAGTTTAGAGAAAAGCTTGGAGTTAAATATAAAGAAGAGTACAAAAGAACGTTTAATGATAAAGGAGAGATAGAAAAAGAAGCTTATGCAGGATTCCATGAAGTAAGAAATTTTTTCAAAAATGTATTAAGTAGAATGTTTGATGAAGAAAAAAGAGGGAAGACAATTAGAGAAGCTGTTGATAAATATAGTGAAAAAATAAAAAAAGAAAGAGATATAAAAACAGTTGACGAAATAGAATTTTTTAGAAACGAAATTATAAAAAAATATGATAAATGGAGTAATTTAGTTTTTGAAAAAGAAAAAACTTATGATGGAGAAATTATTCAGAAAAAATATTATGAAAATGGAAAATTAAAAGAAGAATATAGAACAGGAAAATCAGAAGATGAATGGGATTGTCAAAAGAAAAAATATGATCGTAAGGAGCATTTATATTATGAAAAATTAGAGTATTTGCCAAAGGGAGAATTAGAGCATTTGGCAAATGAAGATCAAATGAACAAGAGAGAAATATACTATTATCCAAATGGAAATATCCAAAAAGAAATAAAAGAGTTAGATGGAACAACAAAAGAATATTATGAAAATAATAAATTAAAATTTGAAAAACAATCATATGGTAGTACTCAAGAGGTGGAAAAACACTATACTCCAAAAGGGGAATTGAAGTTAAAAATTAAAACACAAGTAGAAAAAGAGCATAAATTTGAAATAATTACTTCTTATGATGGCGATAACATAAAAAATGTAAATTATTATAAGAATAATATTTTACAAAAGAATGAAGAATACAAGAATGGTAGCAAAAGTGAAGAGAACTATTACGAAAATGGGAAGTTAGAAAATACTATAAGTTATAACAAGAATACTAGAGTATCAACCAAATATTATGAAAACGGAAATGTGGAAACACAAGAAATATATAGGAAAGTAAAAGAAATTGGAAGTGCAAAATTAATTGAAAATGGAATTGGTTATCAACAATCATCAGAAAAAAGTTATTATAAAAATGGAAATATAAAACAAGAATTAGAGTACAAACCATTTATGAATAGTTATTTTTCGGATGAAGGAGTAGGAGTAATTCAAAGAAAAGAAGCTTTACCAGTAAAGGAAAAAAATTATAATGAGGCAGGTAAACTTATAAATGAAAAAACAAATGAATATCAGAAACAAGATGGTGTTTTTGAATTAAAAAAATCAATTGAAATTGACTATAAAAATGGATTTAAAATTGAAGAAAAAATAAGAGAGTATGAAAATAGTGGAATGACTTTAACAAATGAAAAAATAAATAATTATGAAAAAGAAAAAGCTATTAAAAAACTAGATAATGGAACATATCAAGTGGAATTTTGGCATAATAAGATAGCTTTTGAAAGAGCAATTTATCCTAATGAAAATATAAATGATCATAAACCATTAGAACAAAAAATATATGAAAATGGAAAGCTATATTCAGAAACATATTTTAGTTATGAAAAAAATGAAGAGTTAAATACTGTATATAACGAAAATGGCGAAAAAAAATTAAAATCAGTAGCAAATTTTAATGAAGGTATCAGAATTATGGAGAATTATTTTGAGGGAACTGAACAAGTAAGTAAGAGAGAATACTTAGAAGCAAACACCTATGAATTGGAGAAACAAGAAATTTTTAACAAAAAAGGTCAATTAATAGAAAGATCAACTTGGGATGAAGGGGAGTTGGTATTAAAGAAAAAATATAATGAAAAAGAGCAAATAACAAAGGGGAAAATAGTAATTAACAAAACCTCAAAAATAGAAAAACAAGGAATTGTAGATCGAAATACAAGAGAAAGAAGTAGAGAAAAAGTAAGAGGAAACGAAAAATAAAAAGAAAATTAGTGAGGAGTAAGTATATGATATGTTTTAAATTAAAAAAAGAAAGTATACGTTCCAAACAATATAGGAGTTATCTTTTAAATATAGATACGTGTGTAAAATTATTAAAAAAAAAGATAGAAGAATATATAGGGGAAACAAATATTATAGGAATAAATAAACACAATTTATTTGAAATATATGTGAAAGAAAAGGATAAATTTTTAGTGAAGGGGACTTTAAAAAATGCAGTGATTTTTAAAGAAGAAAATGAAGAGAGAGTTCTATATTCTTTTAAAAAAAATTCTAAAATATATAAAATATATAAAAGATATTTAGAGTTATTAGAAGAATATAACGACTTAGTGAATAAGAGCCGTAAGCCGTATATAACACCAAAAGATTATCATGGGAAGTATGCTTTAGATTACATTGGTGAAGATATATTTTTAATGATAAATAAATCAGACTTATTATCTCATAACGATAATAAATTAAATGATGAAGATTTTGAAGAGTATTCATTTGAAAAATATAAAAAGGCACTCCAAAAAAGAAATTAAAATTAGGAGATTAGAATGGAAAATATAAATAAATTAACAGAAAAAGAAAAAAAATATAATGAAATTTTAGATAAAAGAGGCAAAAAAATAAAGTTAACTCATGAAGAAAAAATATTTTTGAAACAAATAGAAATAGATAAGCTTAAGGAAGAAGCAAAAGAAGTTGAGAAAAAGAAAAAAAATAGTTGGGTAAGACAAATTGTAAAAGTAATTAAAGAAGATCTAGAAAAATATTATGGAGAAGAAGAGAACGATATTAAAATAGCAAGTTTAATAATATATGCTTTAGAGAATTATGATGAATTTATAGAAAAAGTTGATGAAACAAAATATGTTAAGAGAAATAAGCGGGGATTAGTAAAATTGACAAAAGATAATGAAAGAAATGAGGTGCAAATAAATGGGGCATATCAACCAAACAGTTAAAAAAAGTATTCAAAGAATGCTAAACGAATTAAAAATATTTGAAGCGTTAATAGATCCAAAAGTAACAGAAGTTATGATAAATAGTAACAAAAAAATATTTTTAAAAAAATTAGGTGAAGGGTATGTATGCTTAGATTTTGAAAGCAAAGATGAAATTTTAATTAATTTATTGAAATTATTGAGTGGATTAGATAATAAAGTAATAACAAGTGATGATCCGAATGTATCTACTAAACTATATTTAGAAGAACAAAAATTAAAATTAAGAATAGAAGGATTAATAAATCCAGTGGTTCAACATCCAACAATAAATATAAGAAAGCAAAGTGAATATTTATTAACACTGGATGATTATTTGAAAGATAAATTTCTAACAAAAGAAGTTTATGATTTTTTGATAAATGCTGTGAAAACAAAGAAAAATGTATTAGTTGTAGGTGGAACAGATACAGGAAAAACAACATTTACAAATGCTTTGATAAATGTAATGGATGGATTAGGAGAAAGAATTATAGCAATTGAAGAAATTCCAGAATTACAAATAAAATCTGAAAATGTAAATAGAATTCAGGTTATTCCTAAAATTTTTAATTCCTTACAAGCGTTAAAATATTGTATGAGAGCAAGTCCAGAAAGAATTGTTTTTGGAGAAGTTAGAGAAGGTGAAAGTGCATATGAATTTATTAATGGGCTAAATTCAGGACATCCAGGAGGCTTGACAACAATTCATGCAGATGATGGATTAGGAGGCTTGAAAAAGCTTGAAACATATATAAATCAAATTTATGGGAAACCTATGAGAGAAGAGATTGGAATGGTCATAAATGTGATTGTAACAGTTAAAATGCAAAATTATAAGCGATATTTGGCAAGTGTAGATATCTGTGAAGGTTATGATTATTCGATTAAACAATATAAATTAAAAAATATTTATATAGCAGAGCAAGAAATAGGGACTAAAGATATAGAAAAAAATAATATTTTAGAATATTTAAGAAAAAAGCATAATTTTGATAATCTTCAGATTAATATTTTAAATTCAAAATCTTTAGAATATCTTGAAGATTTATGCTTAAAAGGAGTTTAAATGGCTAAAAAAGATAGAAGTGAAACAGCTATACCGTGTTTGATTGTTTTTACAAAACCTTTATTATTAGGAGGATTACCACGAAATTTATTTTTTTCTCTTTTATTTATAGGTTTTTTAATGATGATAATATTTAAAAATATTATAGTTGGTTTATTAATTTTCTTAGTTTATATATTTTTACAAATATTAAATAAAAAAGATGAAACAAGGGTAGAAAGTTTTTTTAAGATGAGTAGAAAAAAATATATTTCTTATTAAGAAAGGGGTTATTTTATGCAAAAAACAATATTAGAAATCTTCATACTTTTCATAAAAATAACTAATATTTTAGCTTTGGTATTAACAGTAATTATTTTTATAAACAAATACACAAATTATATTTTTGAAATTACAAAAATTTCAAGAAGTGAATTAGGAAAATATATAAAAAAAATTAGAGAAGCAAAAGGTATATCCCTAGAAGAACTAGCATATTTTAGCAAAATAAAAATAAACAAATTGGAAAAAATAGAAAAAGGTTTAAAGGTAACAATAACAGAGTTTGACTTAAAAAAAATAGCAAATATTTTAAAGATTGACAATAAAGAATTTTATCAAATTTTAAAAAAATAGATGAAAAAAGGAGTATTTGATGGGTGTAATTATAATACTGATGGTTTTAAGTGTGTTGTATGTACTTAAAACTGATATGGAATACGATCCAAAATATAAAGACAGAGTAACAGATTATCTTCCTTGGGTTATCCCAATGAAAGATGGAACGATATTAAATAAAAATGGATCAATAACAAGAATTTATAAATATAAATGTGATGATATGGATCACCAAACAGATAAAGCTTTATTTTTATATAGACATAAAATCAATGATATTTTAAAACGATTAGATGAAGGCTTTGTTATTCAAGTTGATAGTGTAAGAAGAAAATCGACAGATTATCCAAAATCAAAATTTAATGAAAAAATATTGGAAGAGTTAGACAATTCTAGAAAACAGAATTATTTATCTGGAAAGTATTATGAAAGTGATATTTATATTAGTTTAACTTATTTCCCACCAAAAGATAAAGAGGATAAGTTGAAATCAATTTTTGTAACAAGTGTGAATGGTGATCGTTTGGAAAATATTTTAGAAAAATACGAATTAACAATAAATGAAATAATAAATTTATTAGGAGAGCAATTTATAGAAATAGAGCAGTTAACTCCAGACGAAGTAGTTTCATTTTTATATTATTGTGTATCAGGAAAAACAAGAGAGATTAAATTCATAGAAAATCAATATTTAGATTCATACATATCGGATGTAGATATAAAAAACGAGTTTACGCCTAAACAAATAGGAAAAAAATATTTGAGTGTAGTTAGTATTTTAAGTCATATTGATTTACATGAATGTGGATTATTTGATGATTTAAATAGAGTAGGAGTTGAATACAGATGGAACAATAGGTTTATATATATTTCTAATGAAAATGCTATTAAAATTTCAGAAGATTATCAAAAATCCTATTTTATAGGAAGAAAAAGTATGTCTAAAAAAATGGAAGATAAAGCTTTGGGTGATGAAGGAGCTATTGGAGATTCAGCATATTTTAAAGAAATGAAAGATCAAGCAGAAAGTTTAGAAACAGATACAAGAAGAGGAATATTCAAATCAGGTTATTATAGTTTTAATATTGTTTTGATGGATGAAGATGAAAAGAATTTAAAAGAGAGTGTAAATGAAATAACTAAATTAATTAATAATTTAGGATTTGTAGCAGTAGAAGAAACTGTTAATCTTTTAGAAAGCTATTTTTCAACTATGCCAGGAAATGTAGAGCATGGACTTAGAAGACCACTTTTAACAACTTATAATTTAGCTTCTTTAATCCCAATAACAATGGATTGGGATGGAAATAAAGTAAATAAACATTTTAAAAAAGAAGCTTTATTATTTTGTCAAAGTTCTGGAAATAGTTCATTTAAATTAAATTTACATAGAAAAGATGTTGGACATACGGCAGTTTTAGGACAAACTGGTGGAGGAAAGTCAGTTTTGTTAAATACTTTAGCCTATCAAGCTAAAAAATATAATTCAAGAGTCATTATTTTTGATAAAGGAGGATCAAGCAGAGTTTTAACAAGAGCTGTTAGAGGTAAATTTAATAATATAGGAAAGGATGAAATTTCGTTTCAACCATTAAGATATATAGATGATGAAAAAGAAAAAGAATGGGCGTTAGAATGGATATTAATGATTTTAAGAGAAGAAAAAGTTGATATTCAACCAGAACTAAAAAAGTTAATAATAGAAGGACTGGGAAATTTAGCTAATAATCCACCAGAAGAAAGAACTATAACAGATTTAATGATGTTGATTCAAGATACAAATGTAAAAAATGTATTAAAGGCTTATACAAGAGATGAAGAGGTTGGAATTTATGGAAGATATTTCGATAATCAAAAAGATGATATAAAAGATGATAATTTATGGCAAGTTTTTGAAATGGAGAATATATTTGATTCAAAAATGTTAATGCCTGTTTTAGTTTATCTATTTCATAGAATAGAAACAGAATTATTTCCAAATGAGGATTGTGATCCAAAAGATGTAATACCAACATTTTTATTTTTAGATGAGTGTTGGGCTGTTTTAGATGATCCGTTTTTCTCTAAGACATTAAAGTCATGGTTAAAGACCTTAAGAAAAAAGCAAGTAGCAGTAGTGTTATTAACACAATCGTTATCTGATATAGCAAAATCTTCAATTAAAGATACAATAATTGAGTCATGCTTGACAAAAATTTATTTAGCTAATAAAGAGATAACACCAGGAACAGAAGGAGCAAAAATTTACGAAAATTTTGGTTTTAATGAAAGAGAAATATTTTTGGTAGCTGAAGAAGCTGAACCACAAAGAGATTATTATTTAAAAGGAGATGGAGGGAAGTTAATTCAGTTAGCTTTAACACCTTTAGAACTTGCATATGTGGGAGCGTCTAGTCCAGAGGATCAGTCTTATTGTGAAGTGATTTATAAAGAGTGCAATGGTGATTTAGATAAATTTAATGAAGAGTGGTGTAAATACAAAAATGTTAAATAAAAAAATTTGTGTGAATCTTTTTTTTAATATTCTTGCAGTAATATTGGTTGGATTTTTATTGATAAGTTATTTGAAACAAAACTATAGATTAAATGTAACTTCATCTTTACCCGTAGGAATTTATAAGATAGATAAAATAGACGAAGTAAAAAAAGGGGATAAATTAACTTTTAAAATCCCAAATGATGTAAAACAATATATGTTGGATAGAAATTACATAAATAAGTCGGTAATTTCATTTTTAAAGAGAGTTGGAGCATTAGAGGGTGATATTGTAGAGGTTAGCAATAATTTAGTGATTAATGGTGAAATAATAAAGCCAATTTTAAAAAAAGATACTTTAGGAAGAGATTTACCAATAAAGTATGGAAAATATAAATTAAAATCAGGAGAATTTTTTATGTTAGGAGATACGCTAAATTCTTTTGATAGTTGTTATATAGGAATAGTTAAAAAAGAACAATTGGAAAAAAAAGCTAAATTAATTTTAGAAATAGGTGGAGGAAAAGAAAGATGAAATTAAAAATGGGAAGTTTGATATTTTTATTAGGATCAGTTTCACTGCTAGCTGATGATATGGTTTTAGTTCCTTTAGCAAATGGTAATTATGAAAAGATAAATTTGGAAAAGGTTATTCCAAAATTTAACTCAGAGGTAAAAAAAGAGGAAGAAATAGAAGAATCTATTAAAGTAAGTGAAATTATGGTAAGTAATGTAAGTTTGCCAAGCAATAGTATTTTAGAAGATTTACTAAAAATAGGAATAGGTTATCAAAACAATAAATACAAATTAAAAGAAATAGAAAATAACAAAAATATTTATCAAAGGCAAGTAGCTTCAGATTTTTTAAAAAATTCAAATTTTGATAAAAATATTTATGAAGATACATATTTATTCTCTATTAATACATTTGGAGAAAATACTAAATATGAGAATGCTTCTAGAAAAATAAAGCTAAATAATACTGGAGCTATAATAGGAATTCAATATGGGATTACAGATGAAATTAACACAAAATTTAATATAGGATATTCTAATAGTGAAATTTTAAGTGAAAAAGGAGAAAATTTATATTTATCAATTGATACAAAATATGCCTCTGTTGGTGAAATATATTATGATATAGGATTAAATATAGGATATTTACATGGTAAAAATCCAAATTATAAAGTAAAGGATATGTTGATTACATTGCTTTATGGAAACTTGAATGTACCACTTACAGAAACAATTGAATTAAAATCTAAGATAGAATCCACTATTTTATCAAATAAAGTAGAGCTTGGAATTTTAAAAAATATAGAATTTGATTATTTTGATTTCGGAGTAGGATTATCTTCTGAATATATATTTAACTATAAAGATAAAGACATTAAATTATATACACATATTAATGATAAAAAACCAACTGCAAAATTAGAATTAGATATAAAAGCTCAAAATATAAAAATAAAACCTTTTTATGAATTTGTAAACAATGGCTTTGGAATAGGGCTAGAGTACAAATTTTAAGGGGTGGAAAATTTGAAAAAATTTAAAAAAATATTAATGGCTAATTTTTTTATGTTGATAATGCTAAATAATTTATTTATGTTTACTTTAGCGAATAAATATAAAAATTTAGATAATATTATAACACCACTAATAGTACTAAATAAAAATAAAAGGAATAATAGCGAGGGGATATATTTATCCCCAAACTTATTATTAAAAAAAGAGTTAAGTTCTAGTGTGCAGGATAAATACAAAAAAGGTTATGTTTTTTTAAGTTTAGCAATAATATTTCTTTTTTTCTATAAGAAAAAAATTCCAATAACACATGGAAGTGCAAGTTTTGCTACGATAGATGACATAGAAGAAATGGGAATTACTAATTCAGAAGATGGTGTTATTTTGGGAATGACTAAGAATAATAAAATATTAGCTCATAATGGTCCCGAGCATTTAATGGCAATGGCACCAACACGTTCAGGAAAAGGTATAAATACAGTTTTACCTACTTTATGGACTTGGGTAAGCTCTGTTATTATAAATGATATAAAAGGAGAATGTTGGGATTTAACATCTGGTTATAGAAGAAGTCAATTAAAACAAAAATGTTATTATTTCAATCCTGTTGATGAAACAGGCGAAGGAATTTCTTATAATCCTCTAGCTTTGGTAAACGTAGGTCAAGGAAGTGAACAGGAGGACGCTAGAGTAATTGCAACAACATTATTAGATGTAGAAAACAAAGGAGAAACAGATCACTGGATAAGTTCAGCAATAAATCTGTTGGTAGCAGTTATACTTCATGTTAAATATGTTAATAAAGAGGCTTCATTTATAGAAATACTTAATTTTATGGAAGACCCAAACGAACCATTGATAGATAAGATTGGAAATATAATTGCTAAAGAATTAAATAAATTTGGTGATGTTGTAGATAAGGTTATAGTTGATGAAAACGGTGAAATAATTCAAACATTTGAACCATTTAATCATTATGAAGCTTTAAAAAATCAAGGAGTTTTAAATAGAACATTTAGAGATTTATATAATAATGATACAGAACTACATCCAATAGTTGGAAAAACATTTATGACGATATTTGGAACTCCAGATAAAGAACGAGGAAGTATTTTTTCCACTTGTTCAAATAAATTAGGAGTTTTTAAAGATTCGCGAATTTTAAAAAATATATCAAAATCAGATATTCTACCAAAAGATTTAATGAAAAATAGAATTTCTTTATATTTAATAACACCTCCTAAAGCTATAAATATGACAAAGCCGTTATTTAGATTAATAATAACTCAAACAATATATGAACTAACAGAAAAGATGGAATTTAACAATAGAAAAAAAATATATAAAGAATTAATGAATAAAATATCTTTAGATAAAATAAAAAAAACATTCAAACAATTTATAAATGAATTTTTATATATAAAGCAAAAAGATTTATCTAAAGAAAAAAATAAAAGGCTTTTGTTTTTAATAGATGAATTTCCAGCATTAGGAAATTTATCATTGCTAGAACAAGCATTAGCATATGTGGCTGGATATGGCTTAAAAGTATTGATGATAACTCAATCTATAAATCAATTGAGAAAAATATATGGAAGAGATAATTCGGTTTTAGATAATACACATGTACAAATATATTTTACTCCAAACGATACAGAAACTCCTAAAATGATTTCAGAAGCATTGGGAAACAAAACTGAAAAAGTAATAACAAAATCAGGAAAAGGAATGCTATTAGAGCAAAGGAGTGAATCTTATCATGCAAGAGCTTTAATGACACCATCGGAAGTTAGAACTATGCCTTTTGAAGAGGTATTGATATTTGTAACAACCAAAAAACCAATACATGGAAAGAAAATTATGTGGTGGAAATTAAAAAGATTTAAAAACAATGCGAATTATAATATTCCATATAGATCGTATATTAAATTATGTGAAAAATTAGAAGAAAATTTATTAGATGAATATGTGGCAGAGTATTTAATATATTTAAAAGGAAGTTATAAAGCACTAAAAATTTTGATAAATACAGTAGGCTTAGATAAATTCATATTAGAAATTATACAAGATGAAAAATTATCAGAAGAACTGATTCAAGTTAAAAAAGAAATTGAAAAGTTAAATGAGGAAGAAAAAAAAGAGTTAAAAGTAAAAATTTTATCAGAAATAATACTGAAATCATCATTTGGAACAATAGAAGAATATGAAAATGAAATTAAAGAATATTTAGTAAATTTTTCAGATGAAGATTTACTTAAATATATGAAACTAACACTTTATAAAAATTTATTATTGAAAAAGGAAAGGTTAGAAAAGATTTTAGAAACAAATTTACTTAAAATGGAAGATAATTTAGCGTACGAACAAAAAATGAAGATAGAAATTATAGAAACTTTAAAAAAAGGAGGAATAAGAGATAGTTTAATTCCAGATTTTATTGAAAATTTGGATAAAATAAAAGGGATAGATAAAGAGCATTACAATAAAATTTTAGAAATTTTAAAGAAAAAAATAGAAAAAACCGAAGATGGAGAAGCGAGTTTAGAAATAGAACGAATAAATATTTCTGAAATTGAAATAGAAAACTTTATTCAATTTTTAAAAACTGAAAATGGTTCCCAAATTTTAGCAGAAGAGCAAGAGGAAATTTGATGAGGTGATATTATGAAAGAAAATAAATACAATAAATATAAAACAGAGAATGAACATATGGAAAGTCAAATTCCAAAATCAAAAGGAGCGTTTGAGGAAAATTCTGTAACATCAGAAGAAGCTTTGGAGGATTTGAAAAATGAATGATAAAGTTGAAGAGAAACGTAAGGCATTAGTTGAAAAAGTTATAGAGAAAATGCAAGAAGGAGGAACGAATTGGAAAAAACTTTGGAATACCAGTATTGTAAGACCTCAAAATCCAGTTTCAGGCTCAAAGTATAATGGAATTAATAGAGCTACTTTAAATATGGTAGCTACAGAAAGAGAGTATAAAGATCCAAGATGGGTAACCTTTATTCAAGCACAAAAAGAAGGTTGGAAATTTAAAGAAAATAGCAAAGGAACAGGAGTTCACTGCGAAAAATGGCATTATACAAAAGACACAAAGAAAAAAGATGAAAATGGAATAGAAATTCAAATTAAAGAAAAATTAAAAAGACCATATGCAACATCATTCGTTGTTTTTAATGCAGAACATTTTGAAAATATTCCAAAATTAGAAATAGACAAGGAATTAATTCCAATAAAAGATAAAACATATGGAATTATAGAAGCTTTAATAGAATCATCAGAATGTCCAGTAAAAGAGCTAGGACAAGAAAGAGCTTTTTATCGTCCAGAAGATGATTTTATTGGATTACCTTTAAAAGAGGCATTTTATGGGAATGATTCAGCTATTTCAACTTTATTGCACGAAATGGTTCATAGTACAGGTCATAAAGATAGATTAGCAAGATTTTCGGAATTTGATAATGAAATAAAAAGTGATAGAAGAGAATATGCAAGAGAAGAGTTGATAGCAGAACTTGGAGCAATGTTTTTGGAACAGGATTTGCAACTAGATTTAAAGGAAAATTCTTTAGAAAATCATTCAGCATATTTAAGCTCGTGGTTAAAGCAACTAAAAAATGATCCAAATGAATTATTTAAAGCTATAGTAGAGGCGGAAAAAGCTAGTCAAAGAATTTTAGATAATTTAGAAAAATATAGAGAAAAAGAGATGGAAAGTTTAAAAGAAAAATTGATACTAGCTGATAAAACTAAGTTAGCTATGCCAGAATTATCCAAACTTGGATTAAGAATAGATTATTGTGAATTTGACAATACTTTAAATGATAAAATTTTTCGTAATGAAAAAGCTTATGAAATTTATGAAAAGTTGATGAATAAAGATAGAGAGCATAATTTAATTAGAGATTATAAAGAAGATACGCAAATGTATTATAAAACTAAAATGACATTTGTATATGGAGATTATAATTATAATATGCGAGTGGATATAGGTGATTTAGAATTTGGAGGGAAGACAAAGGTATCAGAAGCTTTAGAATATAGAATTCAATCATACTTTGATTCACTGAAAGATGAAATGTGGTATATTCCAGAAGGTGTTACAGCAGAAGAGTGGAAATTGACACTAAAGGATCAAGAGGAAGAGTTTAAAAAAGTATTTGAACATTTTAAAGAAAAAGAGCAAGAATACTTAATAAAAAATAATAAAATCTCTTTGGACATGGAACTAGAACCAATAAAATCTTTAGATGATTTAAACTTATTGTTACAGAAAGATAAGAATGTTGAAGATTACCATGATAATGGGAAATTGAAATTGTTAGGAAAACTTGTGAATGGAGAAAGAGAAGGTATTTGGAAAGAATATTATGAAAATGGAAATATGAAAAGCAAGGAGAAGTATAAAAGTGGAATCATACAATCAAAAGAAGAATGGTATGAAGATATGGCTAAAAAATGTGAAATGTTTTATAAAAATGGAAATTTTCATGGAGTTCAAAAAGAATTTTATAAAAATGGAACAGTAAAATTGTTGGCACAATTTACCGAAGGAAAAAGAGATGGAGAAATTTTAATATATTCTGAAGATAAAAAACTTTTAAAAAAAGAATTTTATAAAAATGATGAGTTGCAAAAGCACCCTAAAAAAATAATTGATAGACCAGGGAGAGAAGAAAGAGGAAGGATAGAAAGAGGCAGATAAAAACTTTTTAAAAAAAACTTGTATCGTCCGATACGATGTGATATACTTAAAAATATCGGACGATAATTTCGAAAAGGAGAATTTATATGAGTTATTCAAAAGAAGAACTAGATTTAGCGTCAAAAAAATTTTCACAAGAATTATCAAAAGAACTTGAAAATAAAAAATTTGATTTTTTTAAAGAATATTTAAAATATGAAATTAGCCGTAAAGTTGTTAATGGACGAGAAGTTGCAGTTGATGTAACTTTGAATTTTAGACCTGATAGTATAGGGATATTGAAAAAAAAACAATTACTAGGCAATGAAGAATAAATGAATTGTATATTTTTATAAAGATTGGTATAATTGTTTCATTTAATCGTCCGATGGAGGTGGAACAATTTGAAAAGTGAAGTTAATAAGAAAATAGTTTTTTCAAAAGGAGGAAAAGGTGCTGTTAGTCCAAGGGTTGGATTAGTAGGAGAATGGATTAAAGATATGGG
>JBOFRT010000370.1:0-1342 GCA_051651165.1 Cetobacterium sp. | reverse complement strand
CATCTTCCCAAACTTCTCCAATAATAATAGATTCAGAATCGATATTTTTACATTTATATTTTAAACTTTCAATAAAGAAGCTTGGAAGTTCATCAGCTACATCAAGTCTCCACCCTTTAATACCAGTCTTCATCCAATGATTAATAACACTATTTTCACCTTCGACAATATATTTAAAAAAGCTAGGTTCTAACTCGTTTACACAAGGTAAATCCTTAATTCCCCACCAACAATCATAATCATAGGGGTAATTTTGAAATCTATACCATGGATAGAAAGGAGAAGATTTATTGATAGACGCTTCTTTAAAATATATACTATCTTTTCCTGTATGATTAAAAACACCGTCTAAAATAGTATATATTCCTCTTTTTTTACACTCTTTAACCATATCTTTAAAATCTTTATATGTACCTAAAACTGGGTCGATATTATGATAGTTATTAGTATCATAACGATGGTTACTAGTCGCTTCAAAAATAGGGTTTAAATATAGAGTTCCAACATTTAAACCTTTAAGATAATTTATTTTTTCAGTGATTCCTTTTAAATTACCACCAAAAAAATCCCAACGAGCTATTTCATTTTTGCTATTTTTTATATACATAGGTATATCTGACCATCTACCATATAAGAAACTATTAACTTTGGGTTCGTTAACTTTGCCATCTTTATTTCCATTATTAAATCTATCTGGAAAAATTTGATAGGCGATACTTTCTTTAAACCAGTTGGGAGTAGGGTTATTTTTGTAGTATAGGGTAATTTGATAATCAATTGGAAAATTTTCATAGATATCTCCTATTCCACCAAGAGCTAGAGAGTTATTTCCATAGTAAAAAATAGTATTTTCATTTCCAATAGATACTTTAAAGTGATAAAAAATAGTTTTAGCTAAAGAGGGTGTTGTAAAATTAAGAGACCAGACAATATAGTCGTGGTCTCCAATTTTTTTTTCACCTTTAGGAAGCATTTTAAACTCCAATATTTTTCCATTTTTGATTATTAAATTAATACCTAAACAGTTAATATTTTTTTGTGTTAATATATTAAATGTTATATTTTCTCCACAAGGAGTAGCTCCAAAAGGTGTTTTAAATTGTTCATCTTGAGAATCAAATAAAATAGACTCTTTATGTAATGAATAAGAAAGACTATTCACCTCTTTTCACCTCCTTAATGTGCCAGATATTCTCAGCATACTTTCTAATACTATTATCAGAAGAGAATTTTCCAGAATGTGCAATATTAACTAAACATATTTGTAACCAACCTCTTCTATTTTCATATAAAGTATTGATTTTATTTTGAGCTTCAACATAAGCAGAGAAATCCTTTAAAA
>JBOFRT010000369.1:0-1149 GCA_051651165.1 Cetobacterium sp. | reverse complement strand
TCCAATTTTTGTTGGTGCTGCTGATGCCATTGTCGTAAGAGCTAATGCTCCTAATAAAACCGAAACTCTTTTCATAAAACCCCTCCAAAATTGTAATTATATGAAACATATTGTTAATTATACTTTATAATTAAACCCATTGTCAAGCATATGAAAAAACTAAAAAAGAAGTTTTTTTCCTAAGTAAAAAAACTTCTTTTTTATCACTATTTTTTATCTTGACTTTTATTTTTTTATATGTTACATTCAAAATATAAAGTGTATCTGTAGCTCAGTTGGATAGAGCAACTCCCTCCTAAGGAGTAGGTCATGAGTTCAACTCTCGTCAGGTACACCACTTTTATAATTTCTCTTCAAAACTCATTTTCAACATTTTTATATGATCAAAATCTGTACCACAACATCCACCAACGATATCAACTACTTTTATTTTTAATAATCTATTTATATCTTTTACAAATTTTTTTATATTTCCATCAGAATTTGGATGAAATGACACTTTCAAATTTGTTTCTTTTTTTATTTTTTTTAATGCTTCAATAACCCCTTCTGTTAATTCACTACAATTAATTCCTATTGAAACAATATAATCATCTATAAAATTTTCATATATATCCACAAGCTTTTCCCCAGAATAAAGTTTTCCGTCTTTATTAACTGCAAATGAAATCATTAAAGGTTTTTTTAGTTTTTTCTCTTTCATTCTTTCTTTTACTAAATTTAGACTCTGTAGACCTTTGTTTAAATTATAAATGGTTTCAATCATAATTATGTCCACATTACCATCCAAAATTCCATCTATTTGATCTTTATCTGGCAAACAGAAAGTACCAATACTTTTTTTATTATATTTTTTAGCAACTTTTCTACAAATTTCTGCTCCTAAAAATGCATATTCATAAGCTTTTTCTTCGTTTTCACCATAATTTCTCAAGGCTTCTTTAGAACAATTAAAAGTGTTTGCTTTTAAACAATCTACTCCTGACGCTATATATTTTTCATGTATTTCATTTATCAATTCAGGTTTTGTATAATTTAATTTTTCCCTACACTTGTCCTCTATTTTATATATATTTGAAATTGTTGTTCCCATAGCTCCATCTAATAAAATCATATCTAAAATACCTCCTTCTAATTTCTCTTTTATTA
>JBOFRT010000368.1:0-2283 GCA_051651165.1 Cetobacterium sp. | reverse complement strand
AGAAATCCATGGCATGCAAAAGAAGCTGCTTTGGCTGGAGCTCACGTGGGAACAATTCCATATTCGACAATTATTGCAATGACAAAGCATGAATTAACAGATAAAGGAATAGAGAAATTTTTAAAAGATTGGGAAAATGCAAAAAAATAGTTTTTAAGGGAGAGTAGTAATGAGAGTTAGAGATATAAAATTAGTAGAGAAAAAAGCTACTGAAATTAGAAAAGACATTGTTCAAATGATTTGTAAATCAAAATCAGGTCATCCAGGAGGATCATTATCTGCTGCAGATATAGTAACTGCACTATATTTTTCAGAGATGAATGTAGATCCGAAAAACCCGAAAATGGAGGGGAGAGACAGATTTGTTTTATCAAAAGGACATGCAGCTCCAGTACTTTACTCTGCTTTAGCTGAAAGAGGATACTTTGATAGAGAACTTTTAGGAACATTAAGAGCTTATGGATCACCTTTACAAGGACATCCAGATATGAAAAAACTTCCAGGTATAGAGATATCAACAGGTTCTTTAGGACAAGGATTATCTGTAGCTAATGGAGTGGCACTATCAGCTAGAATCTCAGGAGAAAACTATAGAACTTATGTTTTAATGGGAGATGGAGAGTTACAAGAGGGACAAGTATGGGAAGCGGCAATGTCAGCAGCACACTTTAAGCTTGATTCAATATGTGCTTTCGTTGACTCAAACAATCTTCAAATAGATGGAAATGTAGATAAAATTATGGGTGTAGAGCCTCTAGATAAAAAATGGGAAGCTTTTGGATGGAATGTAATCATAATTGATGGACATAACTTCCAAGAGATATTTGATGCTTTGGATAAAGCTAAAGAAACAAAAGGGCAACCAACAGTAATTATTGCTAAAACTGTAAAAGGTAAAGGAGTATCATTTATGGAAAATGTTTGTGGATTCCATGGAGTAGCTCCAACATGTGAAGAAACAGAAAGAGCGATAGCAGAGCTAGAGAAAGTATCAGAGATATAATAAATTCGGAGGATGAAATAATGAAAAAATCTACAAGACAGGCTTACGGAGAAGCATTGGTAGAGCTTGGAAGACAAAATAATAATATAGTTGTTTTAGATGCAGACTTAACAAAATCAACAAAAACAAATCTATTTCAAGAGGCATTTCCAGAAAGACATATAAACGTTGGAATAGCTGAAGCAGATTTAATTGGAACAGCAGCTGGACTTGCTACGTGTGGAAAAATACCATTTGCTTCTACTTTTGCGATGTTTGCAGCGGGAAGAGCATTTGAGCAAATAAGAAATACAGTGGTTTATCCAAAGTTAAATGTAAAAATAGCTCCAACACATGCAGGGATTTCAGTAGGGGAAGATGGAGGGTCTCACCAATCAGTTGAAGATATCTCTTTAATGAGAAGTATTCCAGGAATGGTAGTATTATCACCAGCAGATGCTACAGAAACTAAGAAAATGATATTTGCAGCAGCAGAGTATAATGGACCAGTATATATAAGAATGGGAAGATTAGATGTACCTGTATTATTTGATGATTCATATGATTTTCAAATAGGGATAGCTAATACTATAAAAGAAGGAACTGATGTTACAATATTAGCAACAGGACTTATGACAGCAAGAGCTTTAGAAGCAGCAGAAAAGTTACAAGCTGAAGGAGTTTCAGTAAGAGTAGTAAATGTAGGAACAATAAAACCTTTAGATGGAGAGACAGTTCTAAAAGCTGCTCAAGAAACAAAGTTCATAGTAACAGCTGAAGAGCACTCTGTAATAGGTGGACTTGGGTCAGCGGTATCAGAGTTCCTATCAGAGACGCATCCAACATTAGTTAAAAAAGTTGGAATCTATGATGTATTTGGTCAAAGTGGAAAGGCTGAAGAATTATTAGAAAAGTATGAATTAACGGCAACGAAATTAATATCAGTGATAAAAGAAACTCTAAAATAAGGAGGCGTTATGAAAGCTGTAGCGTTGGATTTAGATGGAACGCTGTTGAATAGTAAAAAAGAAATTTCTGAAGAAAATAAAAATATATTGAAAAAGTTATCTGAAAATGGCGTAGAGATTTTAATTGTTACAGGAAGACCATATCCAATAACTAAAAAAATAGCCGAGAGTTTAGAAATCCCTCTTACAGTAATCTGTTATAATGGAGCTAGAGTAATGAATCTAAAAACTGATGAGATAATTTTTGAAAAAGTTTTGGAAGAAAAGCAGGTTTTAAAAATAATAGAGTTTTGTAGAAAAAATAAAAAAGATTTAAATCTTTTTCAAAATGAT
>JBOFRT010000367.1:0-2836 GCA_051651165.1 Cetobacterium sp. | reverse complement strand
TTTGTTTCAAAAATTCTCTCACTTTAATTCTTTTTTGCTTTTCTTCTTCCGACATATTTCTTCTCATAAAAAAACCTCCAAGTTAGATAATTTAATATTACCCCAACTTGAAGGTTTACACAAATATTTAATTAGACCCCAATTTATCAAAAATTCAATTAGTTTAGCTAATTATTCTGATTTTTTTCTTTAAGGCCTCGGTTCGTTTTTTCCGAAAAAAGTCACTTTTTCTTCATTTAAGCTAATAGAATCAAAACAACTCTTATTGAGTCGCTTTGATTCTATTTTTATACAATACTTCTACAGTTCCATTATAACTAATACTAGAGATTAAAGTTAATTTTTTTTCTTCACCTAATTTCTGGAACAAAGGAATTCCATCCCCTAAAATTGTTGGTATAATTGCAATTTGATAAAAATCAATTAAATTAGAATCAATAAACTGGTTTAAAAGATTTGCCCCACCACAAATCCAAATATCTTTCCCATTTTTATTTTTTAAATTCTGAACAAATGATATTATATCTTCATTTATAAACTCTATGTCTTCATTATTGCTAGGTTCGATTTTATTCTTAAACACATAAGATTTCATCCCTTTATAAGGCCATTCTTGAGGTGATAGTTCTGTTATAATTTGATGATAAGTTTTATATCCTAAGATTACTGTGTCTATATTTTCAATAAAAGAAAAATAAGTTCCAACATTATTCTTATCTGACCCATCTCCTTCTAACCAATCAACCTTCCCGTCTTTATTAGCTATATAACCATCTAAACTCATAGCAATGTATAAAATAATTTTACGCATATACTACCTCCTATAAAAATTTAATTTCTCTCAATCCATCTACAGTATTAATTATTTTATCTTCAAAAATATATTTTCCAAGAAAATTTACATGCTGTGTTCCAAGAGGTCCAACTCTTTTAAACTCTTCATCATCAAACCATTCTTCATCTTTTACAGTCTTATAGGCCTCGCGTCGGTTTTTTTGTCCTTCGGCACCAAATTTGCATTTTTCTCAACAAAATCAATGGCTACTCGTTAGGGAGTAGTTTTTTTTATTTAAGTAGTCAATAAAGTTATAATAACATTGCTTACTTATACCTAATTATTTCTGAATTTCAACGGCTTTTAGCTCTCGTTTTAAAAATTTTTCATAATATTTTCTAAAAACTTCAAGGTTAATTTTTTGAGTTCTGCCAAATTTACGCCCCTCTTCAATTGCTCTTTTTCTTCCTTCTGAAGTCCTTCCTATAATTTTTTTTCTTTCTTGCTCTGCAACTTCTAATATGACATCTAACAAAGTATTCGCCATTATTTCAATAAAACCTTCGTTTTCTTTGATTTTATCTATTATAAACTCTTTAAGATAAGGCATATCTAAACATACTAATTCTATATTCTGTTTAATTAGAGATACAATAAGATCCTTAGTTTCTTTTCGATTTCTTCCTAATCTATCAATCTCTTTTATTACAAGAACATCCCCAGATTTTAAAACTGAGATGAGTTCATTTAATCCCACTCTATTTAAAGTCTGTCCTGTATATTTATCGGTGAATATAAATCTTGGATTAACTCCATATTTTATAAGAGCATCAATTTGTCTTTGAAGATTTTGATGCTTAGTGCTTACTCTACAATATCCGTATAACATTTAGTTTTACCTTCCTAGTTTTCTGTAGTATCTATATATTTTACTCCACTCATAAGTTTCAGTCTATAAACATTTAAAATAAACTGTAGAAAGGTCAATCTTTAATAAAAATAGTAATTGTTAGACTACATAAATATATGGATTATCATAGTCGATAATATCGAAACTTTATTGACTATCAGTGAAATAAAAAAAGAGATACCTAAAATTTAAATATCCCTTGATTCTATTGGTTTAAATGAAGAAAAAGTTACTTTTTTCGGAAAAAACGAACCGAGGCCATACCCATCAACTTAAGAAAAATAATCTGAACTCAAATTCTTTTAAAAGATTTTTGAGTTCTTTTTTTATACAAATTTAAATTTTGGATATTTTTTGGTATCACAAAAAAGTGCTGTTAACAGCACTTACTCAAAACTATTACTTCAAATCTTTAAATTATCAATTTTAATATATCATCTGAGCTGAAGTCCCCTTTTCTTCTACTTTTTGTACAGGTTTTAGGAATTAGTATTTTTAATTTATCTATTATTCTAAAAATTTTGTAATCATAATGATGTATTCTATCTAAGTAATATTTAATCTTTTGAAATATCTTCTTCTCACTAAAAATCAAGCTTTTGTCCTCAATTTCTTCTCGTAAAATATTTGATAATTCATTGTTCATAAGTATATTGCATAATTTTCTATAGAAATGAACTTCTATTCTTTCCTTTTTTAATTTTCTAGTGCTTTCATCAATTTCTAATATTGATTTCCAATTTTTAAAATCTAACTCTATCTGCCATCTTAAGCTATAAATAGGATATATATCTTCTTTTGGATAATCTTCTTTTAGAAGATTTGTTATGATAAATTCATATTTTGCAATATCTCGTTTTTCTTCTCGCAAATAAGGACGTGGATCTCTAATTTTTTTAGTTACTGTTTTTAACCTACGCTCTTCTAAAACACCATCTAACCTTGTTATTATTAATCTACACGGAACTTTTTCAAGTGCTGATCCAACATATACTTTCTCAACTTCTTTAATTTCCCCTATATTCATAGAACTACAGATTGTTTCTAAATCTAGTTGTACATATCTAGTTTCAGATTTTACATTACCATTCTTAAAATATTTGGCATCAGGATTATTTACAAAAATTGTTTTAGTGCTATTAAGTTTAAGT
>JBOFRT010000366.1:0-1344 GCA_051651165.1 Cetobacterium sp. | reverse complement strand
AGGTTATTTCTAACTCTCCTCTTTCTGATAAAGTGACTGCCTTAGCTTTTTCTACGACACTATTATCATAGAAATATATTCCTGGAATAGCATAGTTAGATTTTGGATTTTTAGGTTTTTCTTCTAAAGATACTACCTTTCCATCACTATCAAGCTCTACTAATTTTACGAAAAAAATCAATCGATTTTTTCTTCATCTTACTTTGAATCATTGTGTTTTTTTATTTTTGATAAATCTGGCATATAGCTTTCATTTAATAATCTTATATTTGATGGTTCTGGTCTTTTTATTTTTATTTCTTCTTTTTTATTTTCTTTTATTTTTAACTCTTCCTTTTTATTTTCTGACATTTTATTCCTCCATTTAATTTCAAAGTCTCATTTAGTTCAATTATTTTGTCTTTATAAAATTTATTTGCCACTTTTTGACTATCATGATATTCTAAAAAATAAAAAACAGATGAGATAACTAATAATAATGCCGCTATTACAATGGCTCTTATACTTTTTTGAAAATTTTCATTCATTTTATTATTATATCTAATGTTATTTTCTATAACTTTTAAATAATATATATTTATAGTTATATAATATTCATCTATTCCATAATTCATATTTTCAGAATCTATAATATATTCTTTTAAATCAGTAAAATCTTTTTCTATTTTTGAGGGCTCGGGTAAGTAACCCCATTCATCATTACTAGATATTAATAAATATGTAAACCACAAAGAGCACGATAAAAATATAACTGAAATAAAGCATATTATCATTATTGCTTTAAAATATTTTGATTCTGTTAAAATAGAAGAGTTCCTTAAATAAAATAAATACGCTGTTATTATTAATAACTGACCAGATGCGAGAAGTGTCGCCTTAGAATAAAAATAGTTTCTTCTTTCAAATTCTGTTTGAACCATATCCTTGTAAAGTTCATATTTAATCTTTTGACCGTTTGGTATTTTATACTCATCTCTTTCCATACATCTCTTCATAATACTTTTGATAATCTCCAGAGGCTACTTCCTCTACCCATCCCTGATTATCTAAATACCATCTAATAGTCTTTTCTATACCATCTGTAAATGGTGTCTCTGGATACCATTGGAGTTCAGTTACTATCTTAGTTGGATCAATAGCATAGCGAGCATCATGCCCTAATCTATCTTGTACATAAGTTATTAAATCATAATTTATGTTAGTTAAATCAGTGCTTAAAACTGCCTGATATTTTGGCTCCTCTTTCATGATTCTAGCTATTGTATCTATAGTTAGTTTTACTATATTGATATTCGTTTCCTCGTTAAATCCACCTATATTATATATCTCATGTGCCTTAGCATT
>JBOFRT010000365.1:0-1214 GCA_051651165.1 Cetobacterium sp. | reverse complement strand
AATTCATGGTTATTTTTTTATGAGGTGATTTTGTGATAAAAGGTTTAGTGGTAATAGAACCAAAGATATATAGTGATGAAAGAGGATTTTTTTATGAATTCTTTAATAGACAACAGCTTTTAAAATATGGAGTAAATGAAGAGTTTGTCCAGGGTAATCACTCTAAAAGTAGTTTTGGAGTGTTAAGAGGATTACACTTTCAAATTCAAAGAGCTCAAGGAAAACTTATAAGGGTATTAAGGGGAGAGATTTTAGATGTTGTTGTAGATTTAAGAAAAGAGAGTGAAACCTTTGGAGAATATTTTAAAATAGTTTTAAGTGAAAGCAATAGAAAGATGCTATTTGTGCCAAAAGGTTTTGCTCATGGTTTTTTAACATTAAAAGATAATACAGAGATAGAATATTTGTGTACAGATTTTTATGCTCCAGATTTTGATTCAGGGATATTGTGGAATGATACAGATTTGAATATAAACTGGGAATTAGAAAAGTACGATTTAAAAGAAGATGATTTGATAATATCTGAAAAAGACAAAAATCAAGGAACACTAAAAGAGTTTATAGAAAAAGGCGGTGAGATAAATTGATACTAATAACAGGTGGAGCAGGGCAGCTAGCTAAAGAGTTTCAAAGATTTTTTAAGAAAAATAGTATAAATTTCTTAGCCCCAAATAGACTTGAATTAGACATAACGGATTTTGATAAAGTAAGAGATTATATTCTAAATAATGATATAGAGTTAGTACTCAACTGTGCTGCATATAATTTAGTTGATAAAGCTGAAGAGGAAAAAGATAGCGCATATATGATAAATGCTTATGCAGTTGAGAATTTAGCTAAAATATGTAAAGAGAAAAGAATAGAATTTGTAACATATTCCACAGATTTTGTTTTTGATGGAACTAAAGATAGTGAATACACTGAAGAGGATGAGATAAATCCACTGTCTGTATATGGTCGTAGTAAAGCTTTAGGAGAGAGATTAGCTTTAGAAGAAAATAAAAGAACTTTTATTTTTAGAGTGTCTTGGGTTTTTGGTGAGGAGGGTAAGAACTTTATAGAAGGGGTAAAAACATGGGCTAATACTAGAGAAAGTATAAAAATAGCTACAGATCAAGTATCATCTCCTACAAGTACAAGAGATATAGTGGATATAACTTGGAAGATATTAAACTTAAGAGATAGAGATTATGGTATATATCATATAAGTGGTG
>JBOFRT010000364.1:0-6503 GCA_051651165.1 Cetobacterium sp. | reverse complement strand
TATTTATCTCTTTTATAGTATTTTCTATTATATTTAATCCCTGTTCTATCTCGTTTTTTTCTAATCCAACAAAACTTAATCTAATCTTTGAATCTACTCTTTTATCCCAATAAAAAATGGTTCCTGGAAGAAATGAAACTCCATTTTTTTTACAAAGATAATAAAACTCTTTTTCATCAATATTTTTATTTAGCTTAATCCAAATTGTTTTACCCCCTCCTGGGCTATGCATAAGTCTAATACCCTCTATTTTTTTTAATCGCTCAATCATATATTTATATTTTTCCTTTATTTCTCCTCTTATTTTCACTAAACTCTCTTCATATATCCCATTTTTTATTAGATATTCTAAAGTTTTTTGAATAAAGTTACTTGGAGTTATCTCTGAATTTAAAACTTCAAAATCTAACTTTTCTCTAAATATAGGTGGAACAATCATATATGATATCTTCATCTCTTTATGAATACATTTTGCCAAATCTTTTATATAAAAAACTCTTTCTCTTCCTGCTCTATCATAACTTTTCAAAGATTTAGGTTTCTCTTCTAAATAGAATAAATCTGAACTATTATCCTCTTCAATTATATAAAAATCATATTCTTCTGCTAATTTTAAAAGTTTTTCTTTTTTTTCATTAGACCATAGTATTCCTGAAGGATTTTGATAATTAAAACTTTCATATATAAAATCTATTTTATTACTTTTTAAAATATCTTCAAAATCTTCAAAATCCCATCCATCTTCTAAAAGATGAATTCCTTTTACACTAGCTCTCTCTTTAAAAAGATTTAAAGCTTTATATTTTGTTGGGTCTGAGACCACTATGGTTCTATCTCCTTTTTTCTTAAAAAATAATTTTAGAACTGTGTTCAAACACTGTTGAGAACTATTTAGAACTACAACCTCTTCACTCGCAATAAATATATCTGAATTTTCTAAATAATCTGCTATTATTTCTCTTAATTCTTTACTTCCCTTTAAGTTTTCCTCCTCAAATATATCATCATTTAATACTAAAACTTTAAGCATTATATTTCTTAAATCTAATCCTATAAGTTTTATCGAGTCTATCTCATCTTTTGAAAAATCTATAAGATTTTTCTTTTCCTCTTCGGTTATTAGTGCTCTTTCTAAAATCAATCTATTATCTAAATTTATAGAAAAATCTCTGTTTTCACTTACAAAACTTCCCTTCCCTAAAACCTTAAAAATATATCCCTCTCTTTCAAGCATCTCATAACCTTTTAATACAGTTGTTGTATTTAAACCTTTTTTTATAGATATCTGCCTAAGAGATGGAAGCTTCTCTCCCGGCTTTAAATCTCCATTTAATATTTTTTCTTTAAGATATTCATAGACATCTAAACAAGATCCTTTTTTCATATTTTTTCAAGTGTTGTAAAACACTTATAACCTCCTTCACTTGATTTTTTTCAGTTTTAGTATTATATATATTATATTATAACATATTTCAACTGGAGGTATAGATGGATAGTTTCAATTTTAAAAATTCCACTAGAATAATTTTTGGCAAAGATAGCTTTAAAGATGTTGGTAAATACATAAAACCTCATTCTTCAAAAATTTTATTACATTATGAAGGAGAATTAATTAAAAAACTTGGTATTTATGATACCGTTATCAACTCTTTAAAAGAAAATAACATTAATTTTGTTGAATTATCAGGGGTAGTACCTAATCCAAGATTGTCTCTTGTAGAAAAAGGTATTGATATATGTATAGATAATAACATTGATTTTATATTAGCTGTTGGAGGTGGGAGTGTTATTGATTCATCTAAAGCTATTGCTCTAGGGACTCCTTATGTCGGTGATGTTTGGAACTTTTTTACAGGTAAAGATGAACCTACTTCTTCCTTAAAAGTTGGAGTTGTTCTAACAATTCCTGGAGCTGGATCTGAGATGTCTGAAAGTAGTATTATTACAAAAGAAGAGGATTCAACCAAAGCAGTATGTGACACAGAATTTAATATTCCTGAATTTGCAATACTTGATCCTCAAGTTTGTTATTCTATTCCAGCAAAACTTATGTGTTGTGGAATTGCAGATATTTTATCTCATCTTATGGAAAGATATTTTTCGCCTTCTAAAAATGTTGAGTTAAGCGATTCTCTAATTGAAGGAGCTATGAGAACTATTATAAATCTTGGGCCAAAATATTTAGAAAATCCTAAAGATTACAATACATGTGCAGAAATTATGTGGACAGCTACTGTTGCTCACAATGGTATGATTGCTTGTGGAAGAGTAGCTGATTGGTCATCACATAGAATTGAACATGAAATAAGTGCTCTTTATGATTTAAATCATGGAGCTGGAATGGCAGTTATCTTCCCAGCTTGGCTAAAATATGTTAAAAAATTAAATCCAGAAAAAATTCAAAGATTTTCAAAAAATGTGTTCCAATGTGAAGATGGAATTGAAGCCTTAGAAAATTTCTTTAGATCTCTTGGATTAGCAACTACATTAAAAGAGCTAAATATTCCTAATGAAAATTTTAATTTTATGGCTAAAAAAGCTTTAGGAAACAGAGAAACTATGGGAAGTTATGTTCAATTAAATGCTAAAGATATTACAAATATACTAGATATTGCAATGGAGGGAAATATATGAAAACTGAAAAAGATTTTATTTATTCTATAGAATGGAGTGAGAATGGAGCTATTATTTTAGATCAAACTAAGCTTCCAACAGAAACGATATTTTTAACAGTAACTGATGAAAAACAGATGCATCACTATATTAAAACTCTAACAATTAGAGGAGCTGGTGCCTTAAGTATTGGTGGAGCATATGGTGTTTATTTAGGAGTTTGGAAATCAGAAGAAACAGATTCTAAAAAATTTGTAGATAAAGTTCTTGAAGTTTGTGACTATATGGATACAGCTAGACCTACAGCTGTTAAGCTATTTGTAATGGTTGATAAAATTAGAAAGTGTACTTTAAAAAATGCTCATCTTTCTGTTCCTGAGATAAAAGCAGCTATTTTAAATAGATGCCACGAAATTAGACAAGAAAATATAGACGACTGTGCTAAGGTTGGAGAGTTTGCATTATCCCTTCTAAAAGATGGAATGACTGTTTTAACTCACTGTAATGCAGGAAGTTATGCCACTGTTATCAGAGGGTCTGCATTAGCTCCATTTTACCTTGCTAAAGAAAGAGGAATGAATATTAAAGCTTTTGTTGATGAAACTAGACCACTTTTACAAGGATCTAGATTAACTGCTCATGAACTTCAAAAAGCTGGAGTTGATGTAACTTTAATCTGTGATAATATGGCTGCTTACTGTATGCAACAAGGACTTATTGATGCTGTAGTTGTATCAAGTGATAGAATTGCTGCTAATGGTGACACAATTAATAAAATAGGTACTTACAATGTTGCTGTTTTAGCTAAATATCATAATATTCCATTTTATGTAGCTTCAACTTTTGCAAGTGTAGATTTCTCTATGGAAAAGGGTAGCGATGTACCCATTGAGCTTAGACCTGACGAAGAGATTACAGAAGGACTTGGAAAGAGAACTGCTCCATATGGTATAAAAGTTTACAATCCTTGTTTTGATGTTACTCCTAATGAATTAATTACAGCTATTATTTGTGAAAAAGGAATTGCTAGACCAAATTATAAAGAAAGTTTAGCTAAAATGAAAGGGGAGGAATAAAACTATGACATCTTATGAGATTTTAAATGAAAATTCTGCACTTATATACTCAGTTGAAACTTTAAATTTTTTTAAAGATAAAAATCATCTAACTTGTAAGGAGATTGGAGATGGTAATCTAAATAATGTCTTTAGAATAGTTGAGTCTACCTCTGGTAAATCTTTAATTTTAAAGCAATCTCTTCCATATGCTAGAACATCAATAGAGATGAAGCTAGATGCTAAAAGAGGAGAGATTGAAGCTATGGGGCTTATGACTCAAGGAAAACTTTCACCTAATATGGTACCTATTGTCTATAACTATGATCCTTCAAAATACATTATAGCTATGGAAGATTTAACAGGACATGAAATTCTTAGAACTGCCATGATAAATGGTGTTGTCTTTCCAACTTTAGGGAAAGATGCGGCTAGTTTCTTTGCTAATACTCTTCTTAGAACTAGTGATATTGTCCTTGATAGTAAAACTAAAAAAGATGAAGTATTAAAGTTTATCAATAAGGATCTTTGTGATTTAACAGAACATTTAGTTTTAACTAACTCAGCATTTTTAGCTTCTAGAAATAGAATCGATGATCACCTTTTAGAATTTGTTAAAGAAAATATTTTCGATGACAAAAATGTAGCTTTTGAAGTAGCCAAGTTAAAACATAATTTTATGTGTAATGCACAAGCTCTTCTTCATGGAGATGCTCATATAGGAAGCATTTTCGCTAAAGAAAATAGCCTAAAATTCATTGATACAGAGTTTTCATTCTATGGTCCTATGGGATTTGATGTCGGTATGTTTTTAGCTAATCTATTTATGAATGCTTGTTATCACAAAGCTCTTGGAAATATACAATATAAAAATTATGTTTTAAATCAAATTGAGAGCTTTATAGATAATTTTAAAAAGGAGTTCATTGAAATTTGGGACAAATATGCTACTGAACACTTTGCTAAAACTAATGAAGAGTTTAAATTTTGGTATTTAAATAGTGTTTTAAAAGATACTGCTGGATATTGTGCTTGTGAAATGATCAGAAGAACAACTGGTTCATCTCATGTTAAAGAGATGGATGATTACAATGATAAAGATATTCAAAAGAAAGCTCAAATGAAAAATATCACCTTAGCATTACAAATACTATTCAATCAAGAAAAATTCAAGTGTGGAAAAGATTACAGAGAACTTTTTTAAAGGAGAAAAAACTATGCTTTTAGAAAAAGAAAGAGAAGAACTTATTGTTTATGGTAAAAAAATGATTACAGAAAATCTAACTAAGGGTACTGGAGGAAACTTAAGTGTCTTTAATAGAGAAAAGAATTTAATGGCTATCACTCCTAGTGGTGTTGGTTATTTTGATATAACACCAGAGGATATTGTTATTATTGATGTGACTACTGGAAAAATTGTAGATGGACATAGAGTTCCTTCAAGCGAATGTGATATGCATCGTATTTTCTATAAATATCGAGATGATATTGATGCTGTTGTTCACACTCACAGTACTTTTTCTACAACAATCTCATGTCTTAATATAAATCTTCCTCCTATTCACTACATTCTAGCAACTGCTGGAATTGATGTTAGATGTGCTGAGTATGCAACCTATGGAACTGTAAGACTAGCTAAAAACGCCTTTGAAGCTATGAAAGATAGAAACGCTGCGCTGCTTGCAAATCATGGATTAATAACAGGAGGAAAAACTTTAAAAGAGGCTTTTTCTGTGGCTTTAGATGTTGAGTTTTGTTCTGAGCTTTTCTGTAGAGCTAAATCTATGGGAGAACCCGTTTCACTATCTGTTGAAGAGATGACTTCTATGATGGAAAGATTTAAAAATTATGGAAAAAGAATTGAAGAACACGAAGAGATTTAAAACTCATGATTAATAAAAAATAGCAGAGTCAATAAAATGACTCTGCTATCTTTATTTTACAATATAACTATTCAGTGCTTCAATAGTTTTGAATAACTCTCTTGTATCTAACTTTTCATTTACAGTGTGAACGCCTTCCATTCCCACTCCAATGATTATTGAGTTATATCCCTTTTCTGCAAATATGTTACTATCTGATCCTCCACCTATAACTTGAAGCTCAGTAGCTATTCCCATATTCTCATACACTTTTGCAAACTCCTTTGCAAATACAAGATTATCTGTTGGTTTTAAAGTTGGGAAAACACATACCTTTTCAAATACAAACTCTCCACCTAACTTTTCAACACTGTTTTCACAAGCCTTTTCATAAGAGTTTAACGTTTCAAATATAGACTCTAAAGAGTGACCTCTAACCTCTCCAGTTACAACACAAAGATCAGCTACAACATTACTTGGAAACTCTGAATGAATCGTCCCTAAGTTAGAAGTTGTAAGAGTATCTATTCTTCCTATGTTCATATTAGAAATAGCTACTCCAGCAAGAGTTATAGCATTTATTCCCTTTTCAGGTTCAATTCCAGCATGAGCTTTTCTACCTTTAAAAGTGATTTTAAAATCATACTTACTTGGAGCTGTGTGAGCTATTAGTCCAGCTCTACCAGAATTATCTATAACAATCATATTCTTTGCTGGAACCATATGAGCTGGAACTAAATTCCAATCTATATTTTTAGCTCCTAGCATTCCATTCTCTTCACATGGAGTTAAAAGAACAAATACATCTTCATGTTTTGCTTCGCTCTCTATTAAGTTTTCTAAAACCTCTAATATAGCTGCAATACCAGCTTTATCATCTCCACCTAAAGTTGTTGTTTCATCAGTTTTTATAAAATCTCCATCTACTATTGGATTTATATTTGCACATGGCTCTACTACATCCATATGAGCT
>JBOFRT010000363.1:0-1471 GCA_051651165.1 Cetobacterium sp. | reverse complement strand
AATAGAAAGATGCTATTTGTGCCAAAAGGTTTTGCTCATGGTTTTTTAACATTAAAAGATAATACAGAGATAGAATATTTGTGTACAGATTTTTATGCTTCAGATTTTGATTCAGGGATATTGTGGAATGATACAGATTTGAATATAGACTGGGAATTAGAAAAGTACGACTTAAAAGAAGATGATTTGATAATATCTGAAAAAGATAAAAATCAAGGAACACTAAAAGAGTTTATAGAGAGGGAGAACAGCTGTGAAGAATGAAATAAAAATATATGAAATTGAAGACAAAAATATAGAGCTAGAAGTAAGTTTGGAAAACGAAACTGTTTGGTTAACACAAAAACAAATGTCAGAGCTATTTGATAGAGACAGAACAGTTATTACAAGGCATATAAATAATATTTTTAAAGAGGAAGAGTTGGTAGAAAAAAGCAATGTGCAAAAAATGCACTTTCCTAATTCTGATAAACCAACTGCTTTATATAGTCTAGATGTAATTATATCTGTTGGTTATAGAGTTAAATCGAAAAGAGGAACTCAATTTAGAATTTGGGCTAATAAAATATTAAAAGATTATTTAATAAAAGGGTATGCTATTAATGAAAAAAAATTAAAAGAACAAAGTCAAAAACTTATAGAGCTCCAAAGAACAATTGAAATTTTAAATAGAACTGTGAATACTCAAAGAATAGAATTAGATGAGGCAAAAGGGCTACTAAATGTGATATCCCAATATAGCTATGCTTTAAAAATATTAGATGATTATGACCATCAAAATTTCTATAAAGGTAGTGTAACTTTAGAGGAAAGCTATAATCTTTCATACGAAGAGTCTATGAAAATAATAGAGCTGATGAAAGATGAGTTTTCAACAGACCTTTTTGGAAGAGAAAAGGATGATTCTTTTAAAGGATCTTTAGGAGCTATTTATCAAACTGCTTTTGGAGAGGAAGTTTACCCAAGTATAGAGGAAAAAGCAGCAAATTTACTATATTTTATTGTAAAAAATCATTCCTTTTTAGATGGAAATAAAAGAATTGCAGCAGCTATATTTATATATTTTATGCAAAAAAATGACATTCTTTTTAGGGCAGATGGTTCTAAGAAAATAGCTGATAATACTTTAGTAGCGATAACTTTAATGATTGCAGAAAGTAAACCTAGTGAAAAAGATTTGATTATAAGTATTCTAATAAATCTTATAAATAATGAAAATTAGGTGATGAGGAATGAAGAGATATTTAATAACAGGTGGAGCGGGACAGCTAGCTAAAGAGTTTCAAAGATTTTTTAAGAAAAATAGTATAAATTTCTTAGCCCCAAATAGATTTGAATTAGACATAACAGATTTTGATAAAGTAAGAGATTATATTCTAAATAATGATATAGAGTTAGTGCTTAACTGTGCTGCATATAATTTAGTTGAAGCAGCTGAAGAAGAAAAAGATAGCGCATATATGATAAATGC
>JBOFRT010000362.1:0-1301 GCA_051651165.1 Cetobacterium sp. | reverse complement strand
CTGCAACTGTAGCTGTTATTGATGTACCTATTGAGGAAGCTTCACGGTTTGGAATTATGAATACAAAGGAAAATAATGAAATCTATGAGTTTGAAGAAAAGCCAAAAGAACCTAAAAGCACTTTAGCAAGTATGGGTATATATATTTTTAATTGGCCTGATCTTAAAAAAGCACTGAAAGAGGATCAACAAGATAAGTATTCAGATAAAGATTTTGGAAAAAATATTATTCCTAAATTTTTAAGAGAAGGACATAAACTAATGGCTTATCCTTTCTCAGGATATTGGAAAGATGTTGGAACTATTGAAAGTCTTTGGGCTGCAAATATGGATTTGTTAGATAGCTCAAACCCTATTGATCTTTTTGACAAAAATTGGAGAATATATTCTCAAGCTACAAATAAACCTGGTCATCTTCTTGAAGAAACTGCTGTTGTTAAAAACTCTATTATTTCAGAAGGGTGTATTATAAAAGGAGAAGTTATTAATTCTGTTATATCATCTGAAGTTTTTGTAGAAGAGGGTGCTAAAGTACATAACAGTGTAATTTTAGCTGGTGCAGTTTTAAAAGAGGGGAGTTTTGTTAATAGAATAATTTTAGGTGAAAATGTTGTTGTTGAAAAAAATGAGCATTTTGGTAGAAAGGATGAAATTCTATTTATCAGTGGGGGGGATGAATAATGTTAGCAAAATATACTGGAGTTATTACTTCTTTTGAAAGTAGGGACCTTTTAAAAACTTTAACAGCACACAGAGGAATTGCAACTGTTCCTATTGCAGGAAAATACAGAGCTATTGATTTTCCATTATCATATATGAAAAATGCTGGAATTCGAAATATACATATTCTCACAGGTAAAAATTGTCGCTCTTTAAGAAACCATCTAGATGTTGCTAAATCTTGGGGATTAAATAGAAAAAATGGTGGTCTTACAATACATAATGGAGATGCTGAAAGTGACACTGAACTTCTAGTTGAAAATTTTGATGATCTTTTAAAATCTAAAGATGAGATGATTGTTATCGCACCAACCTATATGATTGCAAATATCGATTTAGATAAAGCTATTGAGTTTCACGAATTATCTGAAGCTGATGTTACTGTTATATATAAAAATATTCCAGAGCCTTCAGAAAATTTTCTTGGATGTGATATTTTAGAGTTTAATGAAAAAAATCATTTAACAAGAGCTTGTGCTAATTTTTTACCTAAGAAAAATCAAAACATATCAATGGAAGTATTTTTAATAAAGCGATCTCTATTAATGGCTTTAGTTATGTCTAGACCGCACAATCAAATAG
>JBOFRT010000361.1:0-1019 GCA_051651165.1 Cetobacterium sp. | reverse complement strand
ACTGGAGGTCCCATTGTTTCATCTGAAGGAAGTGTCATTATTCCCTCAGATGAAAAAACTACCAGTTGTGTTAATATATAAAAAAGTATAAATAAAACTTTCATATTTTACCCCTATTTTAATTTTTTAAAAGTGCTATTCCCTTTTCTCTAAATTTTAAAACAATTTCATTGTCTTTTGCCTCAATATATTTTAAATCTATTGTTTCTATTAAAGGTGGAATATTTAATTTATCTCCAAGATAAGTTATTTCTACACTATAACTTTCAGTGAATAATCCACTCACATAGAAAATTCCGCTTTCATCTGGAATTGTATTTTCTAAAATTTTTCCTTCTTTATCTTTTATTTTGATAATTGTATTATCATAAATGTCTTTTATATCATCATCACTCAGATTTAATTTTTCATCAACAATAAATACTCCAGATAAAGTTATCATAGCTTTTAAAGGAATAAACGCTTCAATAGTTCCTGTATTTGTTCCACGAACTGCTATTTTATTACTTCCCAAAGAGTATGATGGTTTTCTAATTTTAGGATTTAAATCATATAAAATACCATTTGGAACCCCAAAGAAATATGCTTCTCCTTCGTCACCTGTAACTTCTGTTTGAGAACCAATTTTAATCTCCACATTATCAACTAATTTTTCTCCAGAATCATATATGTTGTTGCTATTTTCATCTACAAAAGCTATAACTTTAACTCTACTTGAATTCATACTTTCAACATTTCTAGTTATATCTTTTAAATCTACAACTTTATCAATTCCAAGTTTATAGTTTTGTTCACCATTTTTTCCAGCAAACATTCCAGCACTTAACCAGTTGTCATAGTTTAGATCGAATCTAAAGGTAAATCTTGATTCATCTCTATTTGAATAGCTAAAAGATTGGTTATAACTATATAAGAGCCATATTGATTGACTTTATCAATCATAGTTTGAACGTAGTTTTTATTGACACATCCAGAATCAACAAGAATATCTCCTGCTATTTTAATTGCTTCTTGCCAAT
>JBOFRT010000360.1:0-6786 GCA_051651165.1 Cetobacterium sp. | reverse complement strand
GAGATTTTTGTAACTATGCATTTAAAGAGATTGGGATAGAATTAGAATGGAAAGGAACTGGAGTAGACGAGAAGGGATATAACAAAGTAACAGGAGAATGTTTAATTGAAGTTGATCCACAATACTTTAGACCTTCAGAAGTAGAAACTCTTTTAGGAGATCCAACAAAAGCAAGAACAGTTTTAGGATGGAATCCAAGAAAAACATCATTTGAAAACTTAGTAAGAGGTATGGTAAAACATGATCTTGAATTTGTAGAAAAAGAACACAATGCTAGAATGATAGTAAAGAGATAGGTGAAAAAATGGAGAAAAATTCTAAAATATATATATCTGGTCATAGAGGTATGGTAGGGTCAGCAATAGTAAGAAGATTAGAAGAAAATGGATATACAAATATTATATATAGAACTTCAGCAGAGCTTGATTTAAGAAATCAAGCTGCTGTTGAAAAATTCTTTGAAGAGGAAAAGCCAGAATATGTCTTTTTGGCAGCAGCAAAAGTTGGTGGAATTCATGCGAATAATAGTTATCCAGCAGAATTTATATATGATAATTTGATGATAGAAACAAATATTATAAATTCATCATATAAAAATAATGTAAAAAAATTATTATTTTTAGGAAGTTCATGCATATATCCTAAATTTGCTCAGCAGCCAATAAAAGAAGAGTATTTACTAACTGGTTCTTTAGAAGAAACAAATGAAGCTTATGCGATAGCAAAAATAACAGGAATAGAATTATGTAAGTTTTATAGAAGACAGTATGGATGTGATTTTATATCAGCAATGCCAACAAATTTGTATGGAATAAATGATAACTTTAACTTAGAAACATCTCATGTTATGCCAGCACTTATTAGAAAATTTCACGAAGCTAAAATAAATAACTCTAAAGAGGTAGTTATGTGGGGAACAGGAAAACCAAGAAGAGAGTTTATGTATGTAGATGATCTAGCAGATTCGTTAATTCATCTCATGTTAAATTATTCTGATGAAATACATGTAAATCTTGGAACAGGAGAAGATATTGAGATTGGAGAGCTAGCTAATTTGATTAAAGAGATAGTTGAATATAAAGGTACAATAGTAAATGATTTTTCTAAACCAGATGGAACTCCTAGAAAGCTACTTGATGTAACAAGGTTAAATTCAACAGGATTTAAACATAAAGTTGAACTAAAAGAGGGAGTAGAAAAAGTTTATAAGTGGTTTTTAAATACTCAGGATGTGAAAGAATGAAATATGATATACCAATATTATTTATAGTTTTTAATAGAATGGAGATAACTCAAAAATCTTTTGAGAAAATAAAAAAAATTAAACCTTCAAAGTTATATATATCAAGTGATGGACCAAGAGAAGAAATCAAAGATGAAAATGAAAAAGTGCAAAGAGTAAGAGAATACATTTTAGAGAATATAGATTGGGATTGTGATGTTGCTACTTTGTTTCAGGATACAAATAAAGGATGTGGTCCAAATGTATATCAAAGTATAAATTGGATTTTTAAATACGAAGAGTATGCAATAATTTTAGAAGATGATTGTGTAGCAGAAAAAACTTTTTTTTATTTTGTTCAAGCTCTTTTAAAAAAATATAAAAATGATGATAGAGTTGGAATGATATCTGGAAGTAATCATTTGTCAAAAAAAATAAAATTAGACGAAAGTTATTTGTTTTCAAATTTTAAAAATTGTTGGGGATGGGCAACGTGGAAAAGAGCTTGGAAAAATATGGATTATGAAATGACATGGAAAAATAAAAATTATAAAAATGTTTTAAATAATATGGGAAATGATAAATTTATAAATAAATATTGGAAGTACAGAATAAATTTAATCAGTACTAATAGAGTAAGTGCTTGGGATTGGCAATGGTATTTTTCTTTAGCTTCTCAAAATCAATTGACTATTTATCCAAAAATAAATTTAATTTCTAATATTGGATTTGGAGAAAATGCTACTCATACTAAATCGAAGCCTAAAATAGAGTACATAGAAACTTTAGATATAGAATTTCCATTAAAACATCCTGAAATAATTTGCCCAAATACAGAATTTGAAATAATTTATTCAAAAAAAATGAAAAGTATACCAGAAAAAATTAGGCAAAAAATTCCTTGGGAATTAAAAAGAATTTTAAAATTTATTTTTAGGAGATAAAAAATGAAAAAAATAAAAATAGCAGAAAAAGAGTACTATTATTATAATGAAATTCCTTTATACTTAGGACGGAAAAAAATAGACAAAGAAATAGCAAGAGAAAATTTAAAGCTATTGAAAAAACTATTAGATGGAAATAATTTACAGTTTGGAATAATTTTTGGAACATTACTTGGAGCAGTGAGAGAAAAAGATTTTATTAGTCATGATGAAGATACAGATATTTTTATTTTTGAAGAAGATAAAAAGAAACTTTTAACCTTATTAAGAGAAATAGAAAAGTTGGGATTTGAAGTAGCGAGATATGATAATGATAGAGGAGAATTATCTATAATAAGAAATAATGAATATATTGATATATATATATTAAAAAAACAGAAAAATAAGTTAAGATGTTGTAATTTTGAGTTAAATAGATATTTTTTTGAGACATTTGATAAAATAGAGTTCATAGGAGAAGTATTTTTAACTCCAAAAGAATATGAAAAATGGTTGTGTGAGTGGTATGGAGAAGATTGGAAAATTCCTAAATTTAGAAATTTAAGTAAAAATCAAATTTTAAAAGCTAAGCTTATGAGTTATCTAAAAAAAATAAGCCCGGGTTTTATGAAAAAAATGTTTTATAAAATTAAAACAATAAAGACAAATGAGATAGTAAATTAGTATGATTTATATATGTATATGGCTATTTTTATTTATTAGTAATTTTTTAGAAAAGAATAAAAAAAAAATGATATTTATATTAGGAATATTTCTGCTAATAAACTTAAGTTTTTTTAGATATGATATTGGATGGGATTATCATGCCTATATAAAAATTATATCTAATACATTTGGAAATAAAGATTATAATAGAATAGAGCCAATAAATAAGTTAATAGCTGGAATAGCGATAGCTTTAAATTCAATTCCTATATTTTTTGGAATATATTCAATAGCAAGTTTAAGTTTTATTTATTTATTTATAAAAAGAAATAGTAATGATAAAATATTCTCTTTATTCTTATTTTATACATTTAATTTTGGATTTATTTCGTCTTTAAGCACAATAAGAAGTTTTTTAGCTATTTCAATTTTGTGTTTTGGAACAGAATATATTTATAAAAAAGAATTAAAAAAATATTTTTTTTTAGTTCTGATAGCTTCACTTATTCATACTTCTGCATTAATAGGGATTGTTTTTTATTATTTATATGAAGTTAGACTAAAATGGTATCATTATATTTTAATTTTTGGAATATCATTAAAAATGCAAGAGTTAATTTTAATGACTCCAATTTTTAGTAAATATTATATATACTTTAATCTTTCTGAGAGTTCAAAATACATGAAATATATTATGATACTTTATTCTATTTTGACTATTACTTTAGTTTCATATTTGAAAAATAAAAAGCTAAATTTTTTAAATACAATGATTTTTATAGGTGGAATAATAGGATATAATTTTAATAAAAATCCAGGATTAAATCGTATATCTAATTATTTTTTAATTTATTTAATAATTTATATACCAATTTTAATTGGTAGAATAAAACAACCTAGAATTAAACTTAAGTTAAAAATATTAGTAATGCTGATAACTTCTTTAATGTTTTTTTATATGCTGGAAGTTAATTATAGATCAACTCAAAGAGGAAGAATAATACCTTATAAAATTTTTATAGGAGAAAAAATTAGAATTAGATAATATTTAGTAACATTAATATTTTAATTTATAGATATGATACTTTGCAAGTTATCTATAAATTGAAAAAATAGAAAAGGAAGTGTTAAAAAAATGAAAGTTTTAACATATGGTACATTTGATCTTTTTCATCAGGGGCACTATAATCTTTTGAAAAGGGCAAAGGATCAAGGGAAATATCTTATAGTAGGAGTAACAACGGAAAATTATGATAAATCAAGAGGTAAATTAAATGTTCAAGATTCATTAATAAAAAGAATAGAATCAGTAAAAAGTACGGGATTAGCAGATGAAATAATAATAGAAGAGTTTGAAGGACAAAAAATTCAAGATATTTTGAAATATAATGTAGAGAAATTTGTTATAGGATCAGATTGGAATGGAAAATTTGATTATCTAAAAGAATATTGTGATGTAGTTTATTTAGAAAGAACTAAAGGAATATCAAGTACAAAATTAAGGACAAAAAAAAATAAGATATTAAAAATAGGAATTGTAGGATGTGGAAGAATAGCTAATAGATTTATTCCTGAAAGTAAATATGTAAGTGGTCTTAATATCGAAGGTGTTTTTTCTATAGACGAAATAGAAGCGAAAAAATTTCAGGAAAAGTTTGAATTGGAGTTTTATAGTAATGATTATAATAAGTTTTTAGATAAAGTAGATGCAGTTTATATAGCTTCTCCTCATAGAACACACTATGATTATACTAAAAGAGCATTAATCAAAGGAAAACATGTTCTTTCTGAAAAACCAATATCTTTGGAGTTAGAAAAAGCTAGCGAACTTTATAATATTGCAAAAATAAAAAATAAAGTATTGCTAGAAGGAATAAAAACTGCATTTTGTCCAGGGTTTATTCATTTAATAAATATAGCTAAATCAGGGATTGTTGGAGAAATAAAAGATGTAGAAGCAACATTTACAAAATTATCATTTGGAAATATTAGAGAGCTAGATAAGGATCAAGATGGAGGAAGTGTAACAGAATTAGGAACTTATCCCTTAATAGCAATAGTAAAATTATTAGGAAAACCTAAAAATGTAAATTTTTATTCATACAAAAAAGAAGGCGTAGACCTATATACAAAAATATTTTTAGAATATCCGAATGCAATTGCAACTGCTAAAGTAGGATTAGGTGTAAAATCAGAAGGAGAGTTAATAATTTCAGGAACAAAAGGATATGTGTACGTACCTGCTCCTTGGTGGAAAACAGAATATTTTGAAGTTAGATTTGAAAATCAAAATTATAACAAAAAATATTTCTATAAATTTGAAGAGGATGGCTTGAGGTATGAAATAGCAGAATTTTTAGAACTTATTAATCAAAAAAAAATAGATACTTATAAATTAACATTTAAAGAAAGTTTAATGATTTGTGAAATTATTGAAAAATTTAGAAAGCAAAAACACAATGAAATTTATTAAATATAAAATATAATTACTATTTAATAGAATGCTTAATAAAAAAGTTTAATTTTTTTCATAAATTTTTCGATTTTCTTAATTTTATATTGAAATTTTTAAACTATAGAAAGTAAAAAAAGTAGATGAAATTAAATTGAAAGGAAAGAAAATAATGAAATTATGTGAAAATTCTAAAGCAGGACACCATGATATTTACCTAAAAACTTTATTAAAAATTAAAAATACAGAAGAAATATTTTTGGATAAAGTTTTAGAGAGTAAAAAAAAAAAAATTATAGTCTATTTTAAGAGTAGAAAAGAAATTATAAATTATTTTATAGCTCAAAAAACCGATTTACATTTATTATATATTGATAACTTGTATTTGTATCCACTATTAAAAAAAATTGCTAAAAAAATAAAAATACTAGGAACTTTACATTTTGTGCCTGAAAATAGATTAAAACAATTATTATTAAAAAATTTTTCTAAGAGGATTAGTTTAATAGTAGTACATTCAGATGTTTTGAAGCAAAAACTATTAAAAATTGGAATTGAAAATGTAGAGGTAGTACATTATCCTAGTTTTTATGATTATTCAAGTACTAAATCTAAAGAAGAATTAAAGAAACAAATGAAATTAGAAAAAAAAATTATTTTAACAGCGCTAGGGGGAACAAGAAGTGATAAAGGATTAGATATATTGTTAGAAGCTTTTAAATATTTAAATAGTGAATTGAAAGAAAAAATTGTTCTTAATATAGCTGGAAAAGAAGAAGCTTTTAAAAAAGATTTTATAGCACAAAAATCAAAGGAAAATAAAATAAATACAAGGGAAAAATATGGATTTTTAACAGATGAAGAATTTATGGAAAATGTATTATTAACAGATATTATGGTTTTGCCATATAGAAAAAAATTTGGTGGAAATAGTGGACCAATGACTGAAGCAATTGTGAATAAAATACCTTGCATAACACCTAAAGGATTAAATATAGGTGATTTAACTGAAAAATATGATTTAGGATTAACTTTTGAATGTGAAAATCCCAAATCATTAGCAGAGACTATTGAAAAAATAATTTTGAACAAAGAAAAAAATGAATTTTTTACATCAGATTATCATAAAAAATTGACAGTTGAAAATTTTTTAAGAAGTTATGAAGATATATATAGTAAATTAGAAAAAGGGGAATATAAATGAAGAAAATTGCATTAATAACAGGAATAACAGGACAAGATGGTTCATATTTAGCAGAGTTTCTTTTAGATAAAGGATATGAAGTACATGGGATAATAAGAAGAGCATCATCTTTTAATACTCAAAGAATAGAGCATTTGTATATAGATGAGTTAATAGAGGATATGCATAAAAATAGAAAAATTAAGTTACATTATGGAGATATGACAGATTCTATGAGTTTAACAAGACTTATAAGAGAGATAAAACCAACAGAGATATACAATTTGGCAGCTCAATCACATGTTAAGGTGTCATTTGAAGTACCTGAGTATACAGCCGA
>JBOFRT010000359.1:0-2887 GCA_051651165.1 Cetobacterium sp. | reverse complement strand
GAGGGTGGAGATATTCAACAGAAAAACTTATGGAGATGTGTAAGTTAGCAGTTGAAACTTGCTACTGGCCACTGTTTGAAGTTATAAATGGAGAGTGGAAACTATCTTATAGACCTAAAAATAAACTTCCAATTACAGAATTTATAAAAGATCAAGGTAGATTTGCTCATCTATTTAAACCTGGAAATGAACATTTAATAGAAGAGATGCAAAATGAAGTGGATAGAAGATGGGAAGCTCTTTTAAAAAGATGTGGGGAAGAGATTTAAATTTTAAAGAAATGTTCGTAGAAATTGGATAATTGTGCGTAAAAATGCACTTAATGTTCAAAGATACTTTAAAAAAAGATAAAAAGATGTATAATCTAAGACGTAAGGAAACTTACCCTTGAAACATTTAACAGTGTGTTAAAGTTTGAAGTGCCCCGACGTCTAGAAATAGATAAAAAACCCTTCAGATTTCTGAAGGGTTTTTTATTTTTATTATATTACTTAAGTGTTATAATAAAAATGAGATTATAAAATTTAGGAGGAGGAATGGAGATAAAAAAGAGAATGGGAATATACATAAGTATATTTATAATAGTACTATCTTTTCTAACATATTTGTCAAAAGATAGCAATAACTTTATAGCAATAACTACTGATAGAGAGAGTGTAGATATTTTTAATAAAAATCACGAGAATATATTTCTTTATAAAAAAGAAAAAGATCAATTGAAAGTAGTTAAAATGTTTCCATATTTAAATGATTTTATGAACACTGATAGCGATGTGGGAAATTATTTAATAGAGGTAAAAGAAAATGATGTGTTAACTCAGAGATACGAGGTGAAAAAGAATAAAGAGGAACCTCTTAAATACTATTTAAATTATATTCCTAAAAGTGATTCTATAAAAAATAATATTTTTTTTAATACCTTAACATGTTTATTTTTATTATATAACTTGAGATTACTTTATACATTTAAAAAAGAAATTTTAAGAAAAAAGGAGTTAATATTTCCTATAGTTCTTGTTTGTTTAAAAATAATTTTAACTAATTCAGAAGTTTTTTCAAATACTTTTTTATCAAGAACTAATCTTTTAATTACAAGTCTTTTAGGATTGTATCTATTATTGTATGTAAAAAATAAGAGCGATAAACTAAAAAACGATATCTTTATAAATATAATATTATGGATTCTATTTTTAATGTATTACATAGGTGAAATTATTATGTTAAGCGCTGTATTAGATAGAAAAATTTTAAATTATTTAGTGATTAACTATTTTTTCATTTTAAAAATATCAATATTTTTTTATGTATGGGTAGATGCTCTGATTATTATATTGTTAATGTTTTTGTTAAACTCTGTTAAGATAAAGAAAAAACAGATAATAAAACAAATAGAAAAGAAAAACTTAGCTATGATTGGAAGTTTTATTGTATTATCTTTAGTTGTGGAACTTTTTATAAATAATAATAAATATTTTTATTATTTGAATATGTTTGAATTTGTTTATATATTCTGGTATATATTTTTAACAGATGTAAATACTATGGGAAAAATAAAAATACTTACTTTAAAGATGTTTCAAATGTTTTTACATGTGTATATATTTTTTGTTATAACAGAGAGTGTTTGGATTGCAGTAGGAATTGTATTTTCTTTTCTAACTCTTAATTTATATACATATTTTATAACAGGAACTTTAAGAGTAAATAAAAATTACATTGAGAATCTTATAAATAGAATGTATTTAACAAAAAATTCTGAAGAGTTTAAAGAACAACTTTCAAAAGAATTAAAAAAGAATTTAGAGCTTAGGGATGTAAAAGTTAAAATATTTCTTCAAAGAGATGATTATAAAAAAATTTTATTAGATAGAATATATGATGAAGATGAGATTATATTAGAAAAAAATGATATAATAAATAAAAAATATGATTATGCAGTGAGATTAAAAGCTAATAAAAATCCATTTGTGGGATTAATATTACTTCAAAATAATGATATTAAATTAGTTTATGAAGAGAAAAGATATTTAGAAGAAATCGTTGAAAAATTATCATTAGTAGCTACTAAATATAGATTTGAAAAGCTACAGGAGGAACTTAGTTGAAGAAAGTAGGTATCAATATAGATTTAAATTTACAAGAAATATTAAGAGAACTTCTTGAAGTTAAATTTTACTCAGTTGAAAGTGTACTTGATTATGAGATAGAAGGAATAGACGTAGTTATACTTGATTTAAAGTATGAAACAGATGATACTAAAATACACTTTTTTAGTAGAAAAAATATTCCTGTTGTGTTATTATGTTCTAGAGATGATGATTATAGAAAAATAAAAGGATATTTTAAAAGAAGAGAAATCTATGACTGTATATATAGAGATGATTATTTTGAAATAGAAAAGTCATTAGATGAACTTTTTAATAAAAGTGGAGAATTTCAAGATATAAAAGAGATAGTTATAAATGATAATTTTTATAAGGCGATAATTGAAATTGAAGATATTATATATATAAATTATTGTAGATTATCTAGAAAAACAGAACTTACGACTAGAGATGGAAGAATCTATTACTCTAAAAGAGGTTTTTCTGAAGTTGAACAAAAGTTAAAGAGTTTTAGTTGCTTTATTAAAGTTGATAGAGGAACTTTAATAAATAAAAGTCTTTTAAAAGAAATCGATCACAAAGGTGAAAAGATAACATTTTTTGGAGAAAAAAAATTATTTGTAAGTAGAAGTAAATTAAAAAATTTAGAGGAAAATTTAGATTTATTCGGAAATAGAATAGAGCTATAAAAATAATTTTTTTAAGATGGAGGATATTTATGAAAAAAATAATACTTTTTTTAACATTGATTTTAGGAAGTTTAGTTTTTGCAAATGAAAAAC
>JBOFRT010000358.1:0-2153 GCA_051651165.1 Cetobacterium sp. | reverse complement strand
TAGAGAGTATAAAAAAAGTTATGAATGACTTTAATTGTCAACATATTGAAGAAAGTTTTTCAGAAAAAATAAAAGATTTAGAAGAGATGGAAAGGGAGCTAGTTTTAAAAAAACGCTCCCTTGAGGATTGGAACTCTTTGGTAAAAGAAGCCAGAATGGTTTTAGAATATAATTTAACAGATGTAAAAGTAAAATATTTAGAGAAAGATAGATATATACATCACACTCAGGAGTTCAATGAAGATTATATAAGCTCTGTAATAAATATAGATTTTACTAATTATATAGAAGAGATAGGAAATGCAATAACAGGTCCTGTTATAATTGAGTTCTCCTCTTTAGAAAATAAATTAAAAGGAAAAACCCAAAAAATAAGAATGCTTCAAAAAAATCTTATAAAATGTGATTCAGAACTTTTAACTGATTTTGGAGGAAAACTTGTTGTTTCTTGCTATCATATTGGTTCTCATAAAAATATAAAAGAAACTTATAAAAAAATGTGTGATTGGGCAAAGCTTCATAATTATAAGCTTGAAGATTGTTGCTATGAAAGATATGTGATGGATTATTGGACCACAAAAGATGAGGATAAATTTGTAACAGAAATAATAATGAATATAAAATAATAAAGGTTCCACTAAGGTGGAATGTAAAAAACAGGTTGGTAACTTAGTTTACTAACCTGTTTTTTTATTATAAAAGTTCTGAAAACGAAATAATAGCTTCATATGCAAAAAATAAAAATTGAAATTGTACATAATTTTTTCTTGACATTAAACCTATATGGAAGGTTTATACTTGTATTATAACAAGGAAAAAATAATAAATTCCCCAATTTATTATGAAAAAGAGTAACAAGGAGGAGTTATGCCAGAAGCAATATTGAAGGAGACGGCAGAAGCTGAATTTTTAGAAAAAGAAGTGAAAATTACAGCTTTAAAGGAACAAAGTAAAAAGGATTTTTTAAAAAAGGGTATTAAAATTGGACTATTTTCAGGAATGACTTATGGTATTTATACAGCTTTTTTAACTTTAGGAATGACTAAAGGAGTTTGGGCGGATTGGTATGGCCCGAATTTAGCGGGACTTTCAACTTTTGTAATTGTGTATCTATTAGCAGCATTGGGAAATGCAATAAATGATACGTGTAGCGCATTTTGGGCTTTAGGTAATGCTGGTTATCAAGGAAAACTTGGTGACTTTGGAAGAACATTAAACACAAAACCTGGAAGAATGCTTATGTTAGCAGCAATGTTAGGAGGACCAATAGCTGGAACAGCTTATGTAATAGCCCTTCAAATGGCAGGATCGATAATAGTTCCAATATCAGCTCTTTGTCCTGCAATAGCAGCAATTTTAGGAAAAATATTTTATAAACAAGAGATTAATAAAAGAATGGCTTTTGGAATTTTAATATGTGTATCTGCAAGTTTTTTAATAGGAAGTACAAGCTTTGTTGGAGAGGAGATTTCAACAGAAGTTTTACTAGGAATTTTAATAGCGATAATAGCAGCTTTTGGTTGGGGATTTGAAGGATGTGTTGCAGGATATGCATCAGCTATGGTAGATCCACAAATTGGAATATGTGTTAGACAGTTAACTTCAGGACTTACAAATATATTTATAGTTTTACCTATACTAGGTTTCTTAAGTGGAGATGTAACAACAGCAATAACACTTACTATGAAAGCTTTTTCTAGTTCACCAGCAATGTTCTGGTTTATATTAAGTGGGCTTGCGACATTTGTTTCTTTTACAGCATGGTATACAGGAAACAGTATGTGTGGAGCAGGACTTGGAACAGCATGTAATGGAACATATTCATTCTTTGGGCCATTCTTCTGTTGGTTATTCTTAGGAGTTATTGTTGGAATAGATGGATGGGCTCTTCCTATGGTAGCTTGGATTGGTGCAATAATAATGGTTATTGGAATCTTAATAATAGCAGTAAATCCTTTGGAATTCTTAAAAAAGAGGGAGGAATAATCATGATGCCACTTAACTATGCAATATTGAAATATTTTACAAAGCATGGAAGTTCATCTGTTTATGAGGTGATGGAGTCTTTAAAAAAGGATTACAAAAATTTTAAATCTTTCAATAAAAACTCTATAATAAATGCTTTGATGACAGCTGAAGCAAATGGATTAATT
>JBOFRT010000357.1:0-23559 GCA_051651165.1 Cetobacterium sp. | reverse complement strand
CAATACCACAATTTTATGGAGGTGTAATTTAAACAATGGCAAAAGAAGTAATCGGATTAATAAAACTACAATTACCTGCTGGAAAAGCTAACCCTGCTCCACCAGTAGGACCAGCATTAGGACAACACGGAGTTAACATAATGGAATTCTGTAAATCGTTCAATGCAAAAACTCAAGATAAAGCGGGATGGATCATTCCAGTTGAAATCTCTGTTTACAATGACAGATCTTTCACATTTATCTTAAAAACTCCACCAGCATCTGATTTATTAAAGAAAGCAGCTGGGGTTCAATCTGGAGCTCAAAACTCTAAAAAAGAAGTAGCTGGAAAAATCAACACAGCTAAATTAAGAGAAATCGCTGAAACAAAGATGCCAGATTTAAACGCTGGATCAGTAGAAGCTGCTATGAATATAATAGCTGGATCAGCTAGATCAATGGGAATCAAAATAGAAGACTAATTAGAAGTCAATTCTTATTTATGTGATATTAAGTGGTAGGATGTAAACATCCGTTTAACCACAGAAGGAGGAAATTTTCAATGGCAAATAAAAGAGGTAAAAAATACCTAGAAATAGCTAAAATAGTTGAGCAAGGAAGACTATACGAGGTTAAAGAAGCTTTAGAACTTGTAAGAAAGACAAGAACAGCTAACTTCGTAGAAACAGTTGAGATTGCATTAAGATTAGGAGTAGATCCTAGACATGCTGACCAACAAGTTAGAGGTACAGTTGTACTTCCAAACGGAACAGGAAAAACAGTTAAAGTATTAGCAATAACTTCAGGAGCTAACGTAGAGAAAGCTTTAGAAGCTGGAGCAGATTATGCTGGAGCAGAAGAGTATATCGAAAAAATCCAACAAGGTTGGTTTGACTTTGATATCGTAATCGCTACACCAGATATGATGCCTAAATTAGGAAGACTAGGAAGAGTTTTAGGAACTAAAGGTTTAATGCCTAATCCTAAATCAGGAACAGTTACACCAGATATCGCAACGGCAGTATCTGAGTTCAAGAAAGGAAAACTTGCATTCAGAGTAGACAAGTTAGGGTCAATCCACGCACCAATCGGTAAAGCGGATTTCTCTGAAGAAGCATTATTAGAGAACTTTACAGCTTTCATTAACGAAATCGTTAGAATAAAGCCATCAGCTTCTAAAGGTCAATACTTAAGAACTGTTGCAGTATCTTTAACAATGGGACCAGGAGTTAAGATGGATCCAGTTTTAGTTGCAAAAAATTCGTAATTAAAATTTGCAAAAATTTGAATTATATGTTATACTTATAAAGTTGTAAAATTATAACTTTATATTACAAGTTAAAAAGTTGGATAAATAATTAAATATAGATCCAAACCAAAGACCGTAGGTGACATAAGTCTTAAATATCCTACCGAGGTTGGAAGAAGGTATTCACTAACCTCATAGTTAGATCATGAACCTCCGTTCCTACCTTGGAGCGGAGGTAATTTTAGAGTAAAAGAGGAGGTGAATCAATAATGGCAACTCAATTAAAAAAAGAGCTTGTAGCGGAATTAGTTGAAAAAATATCTAAGGCTCAATCAATCGTTTTAGTTGACTATCAAGGTCTTAGAGTAAATCAAGAGACTGAGTTAAGAAAACAAATGAGAGAAAATGGAGCAGAATACTTAGTTGCTAAGAACAGACTGTTCAAAATAGCACTAGCTGAGGCTGGTATAGCTGATAAATTTGATGATTTACTTGAAGGGACTACTGCATTTGCATTCGGATATGCTGATCCAGTAACTCCAGCGAAAGTAGTTTATGATGTTGAAGCAGCTCAAGCAAAAGCAAATGCAAAAGCAAAGAAGACTATATTCACTATAAAAGGTGGAGTTTTAACAGGTAAGAGAGTTGAAGCTGCAGAGGTAGTAGCACTAGCTAAATTACCTTCTAGAGAGCAACTTCTTTCTATGGTTCTTAACGGAATGCTTGGACCAGTTAGAAAACTTGCTTACGCAACTGTGGCTATCGCTGAAAAGAAAGAAACAGCTGCTGAGTAATCACCAGTTAATTTTAGAGTATTATTGATTAAAAAAACATTTAGGAAAATTTAAGGAGGAAATAAAATGGCGTTCAATAAAGAGCAATTCATAGCTGATTTAGAAGCTATGTCAGTATTAGATTTAAGAGAATTAGTAACAGCTTTAGAGGAGCACTTCGGTGTTACTGCTGCTGCACCAGTAGCTGTAGCTGCTGCTGAGGGACCTGCTGTAGAGGAGAAAACTGAGTTTGATGTAGTTTTAACTGCTGCAGGAGCTAACAAAATAGCTGTAATCAAAGAAGTAAGAGCAATTACTGGATTAGGATTAAAAGAAGCTAAAGAAGTAGTAGATAACGGTGGAACAATAAAAGAGGGAGCTTCTAAAGAAGAAGCTGAAGCTATAAAAGCTAAATTAACTGAAGCTGGAGCTACAGTAGAAGTTAAGTAATAACCCTTACAAAGTTACTCAATAGTAACTAGTTATACTTAAATGAAAAAAATAGGCACTCTAACGGGTGCCTTTTTACTCATTATAATGAAAATTATTAAATAATCTATTAAAAAAAGGAAGTTAATACTTAATCTTTTGAAAATAAAAGCCTTTTATTTTCCAAAGATTAGGTATTGATCACTATATGAAATAGTAAGGAGTGTGAATTGATGGGGAAACTCGTTGAAAGATTGAATTTTGGAAGAATCGAAGAGAGAGGGGCTATGCCTCATTTTTTAGAATTCCAACTGGATTCCTATGAAGATTTTCTACAAGCTAAGGAGGCTCCACTTAACAGAAAAGACAAGGGGCTGGAATCGGCTTTTAGAGAAATATTCCCTGTTGAATCTTCAAATGGAGATATAAAGTTAGAATATGTTTCTTACGAGCTACATGAAGCTGAAGCTCCATTGAATGATGAGCTTGAATGTAAGAAAAGAGGGAAAACTTATTCTGCTTCTTTAAAAGTAAGATTAAGACTTACTAACAAGAAGAGTGGAAATGAAATCCAAGAAACACTTGTTTATTTTGGAGAAGTTCCTTTAATGACGGAAAGAGGAACATTTATAATAAATGGTGCAGAGAGAGTAGTTGTATCACAATTACATAGATCTCCAGGAGTATCATTTAATAAAGAAGTTAACATTCAAACAGGAAAAGACTTGTTCTCTGGAAAAATTATTCCTTATAAAGGGACTTGGCTAGAGTTTGAAACTGATAAAAATGATTTCTTAAGTGTAAAGATTGATAGAAAGAAGAAAGTTTTAGCAACTGTATTCTTAAAAGCTGTTGATTTCTTCGATACAAACGAAGAAATAATGGACGAATTCTTAGAAGAAAAAGAAGTTAATTTATCAGAGTATTATTCAAGATACACTAATAAAGAAGAGCTTATAAGTGTTTTAAAAACAAGAATTGAAGGAAGCTTTATAAAAGAGGATATCTTCAATGAAGAAACTGGAGAAGTTTTATTTGAAACAAAGCAACTTATAACAGAAGCTGTTATATTTGAGTTAGTAGATTCTAAAATTGAAAACATATTAGTTTGGGAAGTAAAACCAGAGGATAAAGTATTTGCTAATACTATAGTAAATGATACTGGAGATACAAAAGAAGAAGCTGTAACAGAGGTATTTAAGAAATTAAGACCTGGAGATTTAGTAACAATAGATTCAGCTAGATCTTTAATTAAGCAAATGTTCTTCAATCCACAAAGATATGATTTAGAGCCAGTTGGAAGATATAAAATGAACAAGAGATTAAAGCTTGATCTTCCAGAAGATGAAATCCTATTAACTAAAGAAGATGTAATTGCAACAATAAAGTATGTAATTTCATTAAATAATGGAAAAGGTCATACTGATGATATAGATAACTTATCTAATAGAAGAGTTAGAGGAGTTGGAGAACTTCTATTAATGCAAATTAAAGCTGGATTATCTAAGATGGGTAAAATGGTAAAAGAGAAAATGACTATACAAGATGTAGAAACATTAACTCCGCAATCATTATTAAACACTAGACCACTAAACGCATTAGTTTTAGATTTCTTTGGTTCTGGACAACTATCACAATTCATGGACCAGTCAAACCCATTAGCAGAGTTAACTCATAAGAGAAGAATATCTGCACTAGGACCAGGAGGACTTTCAAGAGAGAGAGCCGGGTTCGAGGTAAGAGACGTTCATGATTCACATTATGGAAGAATTTGTCCAATAGAGACACCAGAAGGACCAAACATCGGTCTTATTGGATCTTTAGCAATATATGCAAAAGTTAATTCATACGGATTTATAGAAACTCCATACGTAAAAGTAGAAAATGGAGTTGCAAACTTCGATGATATTCACTACTTAGCAGCAGATGAAGAGGAAGGATTATTCATAGCCCAAGCCGATACAAAACTTGCAGAAAATGCAGAATTATTAGGAGATGTTGTATGTAGATATGGACATGAAATTGTTCATATACCTGGAGAAAAGGTACACTACCTAGACGTATCACCTAAGCAAGTGGTATCAGTTTCAGCAGGATTAATTCCATTCTTAGAACATGATGATGCGAACAGAGCACTGATGGGATCGAACATGCAAAGACAAGCGGTACCATTATTAAGAACTGAGGCACCGTTCATAGGAACTGGACTTGAGAGAAAAGTTGCTGTTGATTCAGGAGCAGTAATTTCTGCAAAAGCAAAAGGTAAGGTAACTTACGTTGATGCTAAAGAGATTACTATAGAAGATGCTGAAGGAAAAGTTTACAAGCACAGATTACTTAACTTTGAAAGATCAAACCAAGCGATGTGTTTACACCAAACTCCATTAGTAGATTTAGGTCAAGAAGTTGAACTAGGTCAAGTAATAGCTGATGGACCAGCAACAAAAGGTGGAGATTTAGCACTTGGAAGAAACATCTTAATGGCATTCATGCCATGGGAAGGATATAACTACGAGGATGCGATTCTTATATCTGATAGATTAAGAAAAGATGACGTATTTACATCAATCCACATTGAAGAGTACGAAATAGAAGCTAGAAACACTAAGTTAGGTGATGAAGAGATTACTAGAGAAATACCAAATGTATCTGAAGAAGCTTTAAAGAATTTAGATTCAAGAGGTATAATTGTTGTAGGATCTGAAGTTGGACCAGGAGATATATTAGTTGGAAAAACTGCACCAAAAGGTGAATCTGAGCCACCAGCAGAAGAGAAGTTATTAAGAGCTATCTTCGGAGAAAAAGCAAGAGATGTAAGAGATACATCATTAAAAATGCCTCATGGATCTAAAGGAACAGTTGTTGAAGTTCTTGAATTATCGAGAGAAAACGGAGACGAATTAAAGGCTGGAGTAAATAGATCGATAAGAGTGTTTATAGCAGAAAAAAGAAAAATAACTGTTGGAGATAAAATGTCAGGAAGACATGGTAACAAAGGTGTTGTTTCTAGAGTTTTACCAGCAGAAGATATGCCATTCTTAGCAGATGGTACTCACTTAGACGTTGTTATCAACCCACTAGGGGTTCCTTCACGTATGAACATTGGACAGGTTCTAGAGGTTCATTTAGGAATGGCTATGGGTAAATTAAATGGTGGAACTTATTTATCAACTCCAGTATTTGATGGTGCAACAGAAGAGCAAGTAAAAGATTACTTAGAAAAAGCAGGATACCCAAGAAAAGGTAAGGTTACATTATTTGATGGAAGAACTGGAGATAAATTTGATAATCCAGTAACAGTTGGAAGAATGTATATGTTAAAACTTCACCATTTAGTTGAAGATAAGATGCATGCGAGAGCAATTGGACCATACTCATTAGTAACACAACAACCTCTTGGAGGAAAAGCACAATTCGGAGGACAAAGACTTGGAGAGATGGAGGTTTGGGCTTTAGAAGCATACGGAGCTTCAAATATCCTTCAAGAAATGTTAACAGTTAAGTCTGACGATGTAACAGGTAGAACAAAAACTTATGAAGCGATTGTAAAAGGTGAAGAGATGCCAGAAGCAGATCTACCAGAGTCATTTAAGGTTCTATTAAAAGAGTTCCAAGCGTTAGCACTAGACGTAGAACTTTTTGATGCTAATAACGAGTTAATTAACGTTAACGAAGAGTTAGGAAAAGACGAAACAATAGTTGAGTTTTCTTTATCTGACCAAATAAACTAATTTAAGTTAAAATTGAATATGATGATAGATGAAAGCTTTATCTCATTTAAGGAGGCTTTGTATTTAATATGGGAATTAAAAGTTTTGAGAAGATTAGAATTAAACTAGCTTCTCCAGAGAAGATAGAAGATTGGTCGTACGGAGAAGTTACGAAACCAGAAACAATAAACTACAGAACATTAAATCCAGAAATGGATGGATTATTCTGTGAGAGAATATTCGGACCATCAAAAGATTGGGAATGTTCTTGTGGAAAATATAAGAGAATGAGATATAAAGGACTAGTTTGTGAGAAATGTGGAGTTGAAGTAACTAAGTCTAAAGTAAGAAGAGAGAGAATGGGGCACATAGCATTAGCTGCCCCTGTAGCTCACATCTGGTATTCTAAAGGAACACCAAATAAGATGTCTCTTATTTTAGGAATTTCTCCAAAAGAGTTAGAATCTGTTCTGTACTTTGCTAGATATATTGTAACAGCTAGTGAAGAGCCAACTTTAAAAATTGGTAAAATTATAACTGAAAAAGAGTACAAGCTATACAAGCAAATGTACGGAAGACAGTTTGAAGCAAAAATGGGTGCTGAAGCGATTTTAAAATTATTAGAAATGATAAATTTAGAAGACCTAAGAGTAGAGTTAGAAAAAGAACTTGAAGATGTAAATTCAGCTCAAAAAAGAAAGAAGTTAGTAAAAAGATTAAAAATAACAAGAGACTTTATAGCATCTGGTAACTTACCACAATGGATGATATTAAAGAATGTTCCAGTTATTCCAGCTGATTTAAGACCAATGGTACAATTAGATGGTGGAAGATTTGCTACTTCTGACTTAAATGATCTTTATAGAAGAGTTATCAACAGAAATAACAGATTAAAGAGACTTTTAGAAATAAAAGCTCCAGAAATCGTAGTTAAAAATGAAAAGAGAATGCTTCAAGAAGCAGTAGATGCTCTTATTGATAACGGAAGAAGAGGAAAACCAGTTGTTGCACAAAATAACAGAGAGTTAAAATCACTTTCTGATATGTTAAAAGGAAAGCAAGGAAGATTTAGACAAAACCTTCTTGGAAAAAGAGTAGATTACTCTGCAAGATCGGTTATCGTTGTAGGACCTTCTTTAAAAATGCACCAATGTGGAATTCCTAAAAAGATGGCTTTAGAGCTTTACAAGCCTTTCATAATGAGAGAGTTAGTAAAGAGAGAGTTAGCATCTAACATAAAAACAGCTAAAAAATTAGTTGAAGATGCAGACGATAAAGTATGGGATGTAATCGAAGATGTTATCCAAGATCACCCAGTTCTATTAAATAGAGCTCCGACTCTACATAGACTGTCAATCCAAGCTTTTGAGCCTGTATTAATTGAAGGAAAAGCAATAAGACTGCATCCTCTAGTATGTTCTGCATTCAATGCCGACTTCGATGGAGACCAAATGGCAGTTCATTTAATGCTATCACCTGAAGCTATAATGGAAGCAAAGCTTCTTATGTTAGCTCCAAACAACATCATATCTCCATCAAATGGAGAGCCAATAGCTGTACCTTCTCAAGATATGGTTATGGGATGTTTCTATATGACAAAAGATAGACCTGGAGCAAAAGGAGAAGGAAAAGCATTCTCTAATAAAGAGCAAGTTTTAACAGCTTACGACAGAGGAATCTTAGATACTCATGCAGTTGTAAATGTTAGAATCAATGGTGAAATGGTAAAAACTACTCCAGGAAGAATAATGTTCAATGAAATGTTACCTGAAGTAAACAAGCAATATGATGTAACATTCGGAAAATCTCAATTAAAGAAACTAATAGGTAAATTATATGAGATGCACGGATTTACAAAAACAGCTGAATTAATTAACGAGATTAAAAACTTCGGATATCACTATGCAACGTTTGCAGGAGTATCAGTAGGAATAGAAGATCTTGAAATTCCATTAACTAAAAAATCAATCTTAGAAGAAGCAGATCAAAAAGTTGCTGAAATCGAAGCTGATTATAAAGCTGGAAAAATCATCAACGAAGAGAGATATAGAAAAACTGTAGCTCTTTGGTCAGAAACAACAGCAAAAGTTACAGATGCAATGATGAGTGGACTAGACCAATTTAACCCGGTTTACATGATGGCGAACTCTGGAGCCAGAGGATCTATCGCACAGATGAGACAGTTAGCGGCAATGAGAGGAAACATGGCCGATACGCAAGGAAGAATCATCGAGGTACCAATTAAAGCCAACTTCAGAGAAGGTCTAACGGTATTAGAGTTCTTCATGTCATCACATGGAGCTAGAAAAGGTTTAGCGGATACGGCGTTAAGAACTGCCGATTCAGGATACTTAACAAGAAGACTTGTTGATATATCTCACGAAGTTATTGTTAACTCAATTGATTGTGGAACTCACGAAGGAATTGAAGTAGCAGAGCTAGTTTCAGATGGTCAAGTAATTGAAAAATTATCTGAAAGATTAGTAGGTAGAGTACCTGCTGAAGATGTAATCTTCGAAGGTGAAGTAATTGCTAGAAGAAATGAGATGTTCACAAAAGAGCAAATCGCTAGAATTACTGAATTAGAAATTAAGAAAATTAAAATTAGATCTCCATTAACTTGTGACCTTGAAAAAGGTGTTTGTCAAAAATGTTATGGAATGGATCTAGCTAATCATAAAGAGATTTTACTAGGAGAAGCGGTTGGAGTTATAGCAGCTCAATCAATCGGAGAACCGGGTACACAGCTTACAATGAGAACGTTCCATACAGGAGGAGTTGCGACAGCAACTGCAGCTGCAACAAGTATCAAAGCTGAAAATACAGGAAAAGTTGTATTTAAAGAGATTAAGATTCTAGAAAATAAAGAAACTCAAGAGAAAATTGTAGTTTCTCAATCAGCTAAAATCTTAATAGGGAACTATGACTATGAAATTGCATCAGGATCTATATTAAAGGTTGAGGAAGGGCAAGAAGTTAAACCAGGAGATATCCTAGTTACATTCGATCCATACCATATCCCTATTATAGCTAACCAAGATGGAAGAATAGAATACAGAGAGCTATATGTAAAAGAAAACTTTGATGAGAAGTATAACGTTACAGAATACATGGCTATAAAAACTGTAGAGTCTGGAGATTCAAACCCAAGAGTAGTTATCTTCGATGAGGAAGGAAACGCAAAAGAGAGTTACTCAATACCATTCGGAGCATACTTAATGGTAAGAGAGGGAGAATCTGTAAAAACAGGACAAATCATAGCTAAGATCATAAAAGAAGGAGAAGGAACGAAAGATATCACTGGAGGTCTTCCGAGAATTCAAGAGCTATTTGAAGCTAGAAACCCTAAAGGAAAAGCTATTCTATCAGAAATAGAAGGAAAAGTAGAAGTTACAGGAAGAAAGAAAAAAGGTATGAGAGTAATTATCATAAGATCTATTTCTGACACTGAAAACTTCAAAGAATACTTAGCACCAGTTGGAGAACATTTAGTTGTAACAGATGGAATGTTAATAAAGGCTGGAGATAAGATTACAGATGGAGCTATATCACCATTTGACGTTCTAAACATCAAAGGATTAGTTGCAGCAGAGCAGTTTATACTAGAATCTGTACAACAAGTATATAGAGACCAAGGAGTTACTGTAAATGATAAGCATATAGAGATTATCGTTAAGCAGATGTTCAAGAAAGTAAGAATAGTAGAATCAGGAGCTTCATTATTCCTAGAAGATGAAGTTGTAGAGAAGAGAGTTGTTGAATTAGAAAATAATAAGTTAAGAGCAGAAGGAAAAGCAGAAATCAAATATGAGCCTGTTATCCAAGGTATTACAAAAGCCGCTGTTAACACAGGAAGTTTCATATCAGCAGCATCGTTCCAAGAAACTACGAAAGTACTTTCAAATGCAGCAATAGAAGGTAAAGAAGACTACTTAGAGGGACTAAAAGAAAACGTAATTATAGGTAAGAAAATACCAGCAGGTACTGGATATAAAGCTTATAAGAACATAGTTCCAGTTGAGATAGAGGACTAATAAAATAGGCGACTTTGTCGCCTATTTTAGCATTTTATTTATGAGAGGTTGATGTTATGAGAAGTATGACAGGTTATTCAAAAGAATATTTTGAAAACGAAAAATATTCAATATCTTTAGAAATAAAGAGTGTAAATAATAAGAACTTAAATTTAAAAATAAAATCACCTCATATGCTAAATTTTTTGGAAAATAAAATCAGAACAGAGGTTGCTTCTAAAGTTACAAGAGGAAGTATAGATTTAAAAATTGAATTTCATGATAAGAGAGAAGTTGATAATCTTTTTGAATATGATAAAAATATGACAGCTTCTTATTTGAAAGTTTTAAATACTATAGAGAATGACTATAACGAAAAGTTTAGTAACAAACTTGATTTACTAGTTAAGAATTTAAATGTCATTAGAAGAAATGATTTAGAGATAGATGAGAAAGAGTATGAGCAGTTTGTAATAAATAATTTACACACACTTTTAGATTCATTCATTGAAATGAAAGAATCTGAAGGGGAAAGAATGAAGAGATATTTCTTAGAGTGTATAGAAATTATAGAAAAAAATGTTTCTATAATAAAATCTTTAAAAGAAAATATCGTTACAAACTACAAAGAGAAACTATTAGAAAGATTATCTAAAGTAACAGATATAGAGTTTAATGATGAAATGTTATTAAGAGAAGTTTTGTTATTCACAGATAAATCTGATATTTCAGAGGAAGTTTCTAGACTAGAAAGTCATCTTTATCAATTAAAAATAGAGTTAAATTCTATTAATACAGGTATAGGAAAGAAAATTGATTTTATTCTTCAAGAGATCTTTAGAGAGCTAAATACATCTGGGGTAAAATGTAATTTGTATGATATTTCAAAGCTTATTGTAGAATGTAAAAATGAAATTGAAAAAATTAGAGAACAAGCTCTAAATATAGAATAAAGGAGAATGCAAATGAAAAAGGGAGAACTATTTATTGTTTCTGGTCCTAGTGGTGCTGGAAAATCGACAATATGTAGAATAGTTAGAAAGCAGTTAGGTATAAATTTAGCAACTTCAGCTACAACTCGTGCTCCAAGAGAGGGAGAGTTACACGGAAGAGATTATTATTTCTTAACAATTGATGAGTTTAAAGATAAGATTGAAAAGAAAGAATTTTTAGAATATGCAACTGTTCATACTAACTACTATGGAACTTTAAAATCTGAAGTAGAATCAAGACTAGCGTCTGGAGAAAATGTTATTCTTGAGATAGATGTTCAAGGAGGACTTCAAGTTAAAGCTGTATATCCAACTGCTCATTTAGTATTCTTTAAAACACCAACAATGGAAGATTTAGAGAGAAGGCTAAGAGGAAGAAAAACAGATAGTGAAGAAACTATCCAACTTAGATTAAAAAACTCAATTCAAGAGTTAGAATATGAAAAAGATTACGATATAACAATTATTAACTATACTGTTGAAAAATCATGTGATGAGTTAGTAAAAATTATAAATTCTAAAAACTAGGAGGATCTTATGAAAAAGGTAATTACTTATGATGAATTATTAGATAAAATACCTAATAAATATACATTAACAATAACAGCAGGAAAGAGAGCAAGAGAGATAGGTAAAGGAGCTCCTGTTTTAACAAAAGTTTCTAAAAAAGATACTGTTGTTAAAAAGACTTTCAGAGAAATATTAGATGGAAAAATAACTTTTGTTGAAATTCCAGAGGAATTAGCAAATGACTAAGAGTAGAAATATATTTCTACTCTTTTTACTTTTTTTACTATTGTTGGGGTGTGAAAAAAAGGTCGAAAGAGTGGACGAGGAAAAATTTGCATTTGGAACATTTTTTAAGGTAACAATATTTTCTAATAATGCTAAAGATGCAAAAGGAAAAATAGGATTAGCATTTAAAGAGATTGAAAGAATAGATGAGAAGTATAACAGTAAAGTTAAAGGGAGCTTGGTTGATAATTTAAATAAGACTAAAAAAGAGATTTTTGATGAAGAGGGAGTTTATCTTTTAAAAGAAGTGAAAAAAACATATGAACTTTCAGAAAAAAAATACGATATAACAATGGAACCGTTGATGATGGTATGGGGATTTTCAGAAGAAGTTGAAGTGAGAACAGTTTTACCAGGTGAAGAAGAATTGAAAAAAGCATCAGAAAATGTTGATTTTTCAAAAGTGGAAATAGAAAATAATATAGTTTCAATTAAAAATTCGGATATGAAAATAGATACAGGTTCATTTTTAAAGGGATATGCGGTAAAAAAAGCAGCCGAAAAATTAAGAGAAAATGGAGTTACAAATGGATTTATATCTGCAATTTCAAGCATTGAAGCTATAGGAACAAAAGGAGATGGGACGCCTTGGAAAATAGGAATTCAAAATCCAGATAATCCATCAGAAATATTAGGAATTGTGGAATTGAATAATCAAAGTATGGGGGTTTCAGGAAATTATCAAACTTATGTAGAAATTGATGGAAAAAGGTATCACCATATCTTAGATAAAGAAACAAATTATCCAGTTCAGGATAAAAAAATGGTAGTAGTTGTGAATAAAAATTCATTTGAAGCTGATATGTATTCAACAGCATTTTTCCTTATGCCTATAGATAAAGTTTTACAAAAAGCTAACTCTACACCAGATTTAGATGTTTTAATTGTTGATAAAAATAATAAAATAATAGTTTCAGAAAATTTAAAATTTAGTAAAAAGGACTAATAAATAAAGAAAAAAAGAACTTTGTTTTTTCTTGAAATATCCTAGAGTTTCTCGTATACTTTAATAATATTAAGTGTACTAGGAGGTTTTAAAAGTGGAGCAAATGATCTATTTAGGAATTTTCGGTGGTATTATAGCACTATGTGCAGCGTCATTTTATTCAAAGAAAGTTCAAAGTTATGAGATTAATATTCCGAGAGTAGCTGAAATAACAGATGCAATCAGAGAAGGAGCAATGGCTTTTCTTTCGGCGGAATATAAAATTCTAATTTGGTTTGTTGCAGCAGTAGCAGTTTTATTAGGAGTGTTTTTAGCACCTATGGTAGCACTAACTTTTGTTATTGGGGCTTTAACATCAGCTTTAGCAGGAAATATAGGAATGAGAATAGCGACAAAAGCAAATGGAAGAACTGCTATAGCGGCTAAAGAGGGCGGATTATCAAAAGCTTTAGATGTAGCCTTTGCTGGAGGAGCTGTTATGGGGCTTTCAGTTGTTGGATTAGGAATGTTGGGATTGACAAGTTTAATATTAATTTTTAATTGGGATGTAAGTATAATTACAGGCTTTGGAATGGGAGCGTCATCGATAGCATTATTTGCTAGAGTTGGTGGAGGTATTTATACTAAAGCAGCAGATGTAGGTGCTGATTTAGTTGGAAAAGTTGAGGCTGGAATTCCAGAAGATGATCCTAGAAATCCGGCAACTATAGCTGACAATGTAGGAGATAACGTAGGAGATGTAGCTGGAATGGGTGCAGATCTTTTTGAATCATATGTTGGATCAATAATCGCGACATTGGCTATTGGTGCAGCAATGGGTTCTAAGGAATATCTATTAGCTCCAATAATGATTTCAGCTTTTGGAATAATAGCTTCGATAATAGCAACATTAACAGTTAAAACAGAAAATCCAGATGAAGTTTATCACAAATTAGAAAATGGAACTAGGATAGCTGGATTGTTATCTATAATAGCTTCATTTGGAGTTATTAAGTATTTGAACTTACCTCTAGGAATCTTTTGGGCAATTGTAGCAGGATTAGTAGCAGGACTTGTAATTGCGTATTTTACAGGGCTATATACAGATACAGGAAAAAAAGCTGTAAACAGAATTTCAGATGCAGCTAAAACAGGTCCAGCTACTACAATAATAGAGGGATTAGCAGTAGGAATGGAGTCTACTGTTGCTCCAATGTTGATCATTTCATTAGCTATAATTATGGCCTATAAATTTGCTGGTTTATATGGGATTTCAATTGCAGCAGTAGGGATGTTATCAACAACAGGAATGGTAGTAGCAGTAGATGCCTATGGTCCAGTTGCGGATAATGCAGGTGGAATAGCAGAGATGGCTGAATTACCTCATGAAGTTAGAGAATGCACAGATAAATTAGATGCCGTTGGAAATTCAACAGCAGCAGTAGGAAAAGGATTTGCGATTGGATCAGCAGCTTTAACAGCACTTTCTTTATTTGCAGCTTATAAGGAATCAATTCAAAAAGCATCAGGAAAAGATTTTGTATTAGATATTATAAATCCAGATGTAATAGTAGGTATTTTTATAGGTGGAATGTTAACATTCTTATTCTCTGCTTTAACTATGACAGCGGTAGGAAAAGCTGCTATGGAGATGGTTGAAGAGGTGAGAAGGCAATTTAGAGAAAATCCAGGAATAATGGATAAAACCGTTAAACCAGATTATAAAAGATGTGTTGAAATATCAACACATTCATCTTTAAGAGAGATGTTAATTCCTGGAGTTTTAGCAATTTTAGCTCCAGTAGTTGTAGGATTATGGTCACCACAAGCTTTGGGGGGATTGTTAGCTGGAGCATTAGTAACAGGTATATTAATGGCTATAATGATGGCTAATGCTGGTGGAGCTTGGGATAATGCTAAAAAACAGATAGAAGCAGGATATAAAGGAGATGGAAAGGGTTCTGAAAGACATAAAGCAGCAGTAGTTGGAGATACGGTAGGAGATCCGTTTAAAGATACTTCGGGTCCTTCGCTAAATATTTTAATAAAACTTATGAGTATTGTTTCACTTGTGTTAGTACCTTTATTTGTTTAAAGATTTGGTCCTAGAATAATCTAGGACTTTTTTTATTTTTAATTAAATAAAAAAAGGAAAAAAATAAAAAAGTAGAAAAGTAAAAAGGAAGATTTTTTTTTAAAATTAGTAAAACAAAGAGGGTTCTAGAAAAGTGGGAATAATAGAGTCAAAAAAAGGTAAAAAATAGATATTTAACTTGCTTGACTTTAACTGGTATATTAGATAGAATTTGAATACTTAATGTTAGGGACGTAAGAGATTAAAATATAGATTAAAACTCATTATAGGAGGGACTAAGGAACTATGAAAAAAACAAAAATTGTATGTACAATAGGACCAAAAACAGAATCGGTTGAGGTATTATCAGAGTTATTAAAAGCTGGAATGAACGTTATGAGAATGAACTTCTCTCACGGAAGTCATGAAGAGCACGGGCAAAGAATTGTAAACTTAAAAGAGGCTGTAACTAATACAGGAATTAATGCAGCTGTATTATTAGATACTAAAGGACCAGAAATTAGAACTATAAAATTAGTAAATGGTCAAGATGTTACGTTAGTAGCTGGACAAAAGTTCACAATAACAACTGACGAAACAGTTATTGGAGATTCAACAAGAGTTGCTGTAACTTACAAAGAGTTAACAGACGATTTAAAAGCAGGAAACATCGTTTTAATAGATGATGGATTAATAGAAATGGAAGTTGAAGAAGTTGTTGGAAACGAAGTAAGATGTATAGTTAAAAACAATGGAGACTTAGGAGAAAATAAAGGGGTTAACTTACCAAATGTTTCAGTTCAGTTACCTGCTTTATCACCAAAAGATATCGGAGATTTAAAATTCGGTTGTGAGCAAAACGTAGATTTCGTAGCAGCTTCATTCATCAGAAAAGCTGATGACGTAAAAGCTGTAAGAGAAGTTTTAGATGCAAACGGTGGAGAAAAAATAAAAATAATTTCTAAAATTGAAAATCAAGAAGGATTAGATAACTTCGATGAAATTTTAGAATTATCAGATGGAATAATGGTAGCTAGAGGAGATTTAGGAGTAGAAATTCCAGTTGAAGAAGTTCCATTTGCACAAAAGATGATGGTAGAGAAATGTAACTTAGCAGGAAAGGTTGTAATTACAGCAACTCAAATGCTAGATTCAATGATAAAAAATCCTAGACCAACAAGAGCGGAAGCAACAGATGTAACTAATGCAATATTAGACGGTACTGACGCTATAATGTTATCAGGAGAAACAGCAAAAGGAAAATATCCAATTGAAGCTGTAACAGTAATGAGAAAAATTGCTGAAAAGACAGATCCTTTAGTAGCTTTCCAAATCGAAAACGAAGAGGGAGTAACTATAACTGAAGCAATGGCAAGAGGAACTGTAGATGTAGCTGAAGCTTTAGGAGCGAAATTAATCGTTTCTGGAACTGCATCAGGAAGATCAGCAACAGCTTTAAGAAGATACTTCCCAGAAGCGTTTGTTTTAGCTATAACAAATAATGAAAAAACTTATAACCAAATGATTTTAACAAGAGGAATAATCCCTTGTTTAGATACAACTGCTAAAAACTTAGAAGAGTTCTATGTTTTAGCTGAGCAAAAAGCATTAGCTTTAGGACTTGTTAAATCAGGAGATATCATTGTAGCTTCATGTGGAGAAGAAGTATTCAAAGCAGGAACAAGTAATTCAATGAAAGTTATAAAAGTAAAATAATTAAAAAGTACATAAATTTTGAGACTAAAATTTTAAAAATAAACTTTTAAAAAATTCTAAGGAGGATTCAAAGAAATGACTAGAATAGTTGAAGTTAAAGGAAGAGAAATTCTTGATTCAAGAGGAAACCCAACAGTTGAGGTGGACGTAATATTAGAATGTGGAGCTATGGGAAGAGCAGCAGTTCCATCTGGAGCGTCTACAGGAGCTTACGAAGCTGTAGAATTAAGAGATAAAGATAAATCTAGATATTTAGGAAACGGTGTTTTAAAGGCAGTAAACTACGTAAACACTGAAATTAAAGAGTTAGTAATCGGAATGGATGCAACTAACCAAGTAGCAGTAGATAAAGCTATGATCGAATTAGATGGAACTCCAAACAAAGCAAGATTAGGAGCTAACGCTATATTAGGTGTATCATTAGCAGTAGCTAAAGCAGCAGCAGCAGCATTAGGACAACCATTATACAAATACTTAGGAGGAGTTAACGCTACAGAGTTACCTTTACCTATGATGAACATATTAAACGGAGGAAGCCATGCTGACTCTGCAGTAGACGTTCAAGAGTTCATGGTACAACCAGTTGGAGCTAAGAACTTTGCTGAAGCTATGAGAATGGGATGCGAAATATTCCACCACTTAGGAAAAATCTTAAAAGCTAACGGAGATTCAACAAACGTTGGAAACGAAGGTGGATATGCACCAGCTAAAATCAACGGAACTGAAGGAGCTTTAGATATCATTTGTGAAGCTGTTAAAGCTGCTGGATATGAGTTAGGAACTGATGTTACATTCGCTTTAGATGCTGCAGCAACTGAGTTCTGTGTTGAAAAAGAAGATGGAACATTCGAATACCACTTCAAAAGAGAAGGTGGAGTAGTAAGATCAACTGAAGAAATGATCGAGTGGTACGCTGGATTATGTGAAAAGTATCCAATCAAATCTATCGAAGATGGATTAGGGGAAGATGACTGGGCTGGATTCCAACAATTAACAGCTAAAGTTGGACAAAAAGTTCAAATCGTTGGAGACGATTTATTCGTAACTAACACTGAGAGATTAGCAAGAGGAATTGAAATGAAATCTGCTAACTCTATCTTAATCAAGTTAAACCAAATCGGAACTTTAACTGAGACTTTAGATGCTATCGAAATGGCTAAGAGAGCTAACATGACTGCAGTAATATCTCATAGATCTGGAGAAACTGAAGATGCTACAATAGCTGATATCGCTGTTGCAACAAACGCAGGACAAATCAAAACTGGATCAACTTCAAGAACTGATAGAATGGCTAAATACAACCAATTATTAAGAATTCAAGAAGAGTTAGGATCTGTTGCTCAATACAAAGGAATCGAAGTATTCTACAACACATCAAAATAATTGATTTATATAAAGAGAGACCTTGTGTCTCTCTTTTTTATTAGTCCTTTAAAAATGAAAATCTTTATGTTACAATAGAGTAAAAATTAGGTTATGGAGGATAATTATGTCAAATGTTTTTGAAGTTTTAAAAGATCGTGGATACGTAAAACAAATGACTCACGAAGAGGAAATGAAGGGGTTACTTGAAAAGGAAAAAGTAACTTTTTATATAGGGTTTGATCCAACAGCGGATAGCTTACATGTGGGTCATTTTATAGCAATGATGTTTATGTCTCATATGCAACAGCATGGACATAGACCAATAGCATTAATTGGTGGAGGAACAGCTCAGATAGGAGATCCAAGCGGAAGAACTGATATGAGACAAATGATGACTGATGAGATAATAGCTCATAATGTTGCGTCAATAAAAAAACAAATGGAAAAGTTTATAGATTTTTCTGATGATAAAGCTTTACTAGTAAATAACGCAGATTGGTTAAGAGGGTTAAATTATATTGATTTTATAAGAGATATAGGATCGCAATTTTCAGTTAATAGAATGTTAGCTGCAGAATGTTTTAAATCAAGAATGGAAGAGGGTGGATTATCTTTCTTAGAGTTTAACTACATGTTAATGCAAGGATATGATTTCTTAGTTTTAAATAGAAAATATGGATGTACTATGCAGTTAGGTGGAGATGACCAATGGTCTAATATGATTGCAGGAGTAGATTTAATAAGAAAAAAAGATAGAAAACAAGGTTATGCAATGACTTGTACTTTATTGACAAACAGTGAAGGTAAGAAAATGGGTAAAACAGCTAAAGGAGCATTATGGCTAGATCCAGAAAAAACATCACCTTACGAGTTTTATCAATACTGGAGAAATTTACCAGATGCTGATGTAGCTCAACCGTTAGCTTTATTAACATTCTTACCTATGAATGAAGTTAGAAGATTAGCAGCTTTAGAAGGTGCTGAAATAAATGAAGCTAAGAAAGTTTTAGCTTATGAAGTGACAAAAATTGTTCATGGAGAGGAAGAAGCTGAAAAAGCTAAACAAGCATCTGAAGCTTTATTTGGACAAGGTGGAGTAGATTTATCAAATGTTCCAACATCTGAAGTAACAGAAGCTGTTATCGGAATGGGTGTTGTTGATTTAATGGTAGAGTTAGGATTGTTAAAAACAAAGAGTGAAGGAAGAAGACTTGTTCAACAAAATGGATTATCTATAAATGATGAAAAAGTAACAGATTTTGCTATGGAGATGACGGCTGATTTATTCTTAGATGGAGCTATGATGATAAAGCAAGGAAAGAAAAAATATAACAGGGTTGTAATAAAGTAGTGATAGTCATAAGAGAAACTACGGCAGATGACATAGAGAATATATATAACCATCTTAATTTAAACTATGTAAAAAAATATTGTAAAAACAATGAAGAAGAGCAGAAAAGAAATCATGAAAGATGGTATAGATTTTTATTAAACTCTTCTAATTATGCAATGTTTACTGTCGAAGATTTAATAGGTACCTTCTTAGGGAATGTAAAGTTTCAATTAGATGAGGAATTAGAAGGTGCGGAGATTTCGCTATATTTAGCCGAATGTATAAGAGGAAGAGGTTATTCGACAACAATTGTAAATGCAAGTATAGAGGAGTTGAAATTTAAATATCCAAAATTAAACTACATCGTTGCATACATTTTAGAAGAAAATGATAAATCTATTTTATGTTTTGAAAAAGCTGGTTTTTTATTTAAAGGTCAGATAGATCACGGTGGAATTGATTACTTTTTATACATGAAAGAGCTAGATTAACGGAGGTCACTTTGAGAAAAAAAGAAAGAGCATTAAAAGTTATAGATATATTAAAAGAGAAGTTTGGAAATCCAGAATGTGCACTGAATTATGAAACTCCTTTTGAACTATTAATTGCTGTGATATTATCTGCTCAATGTACAGATGTGAGAGTTAATATTGTAACAGAAGAGATGTATAAAGTTGTTAATACTCCTGAGCAATTTGCAGAAATGCCGATAGAAGATATAGAGAAGTTGATAAAAAGTACAGGCTTTTATAGAAATAAAGCAAAAAATATAAAATTATGCAGCCAGCAATTGTTAGAAAGATATAACGGTGAAATTCCACAGAAAATGGAGGAGTTAACTGAACTTGCTGGTGTTGGAAGAAAAACGGCTAATGTTGTAAGGGGAGAAATCTGGAGATTAGCTGATGGGATTACTGTTGATACACATGTAAGAAGATTGACTAATTTAATAGGGTTAGTTAAAGAAGAAGATGTAATTAAGATAGAGAAAGAATTGATGAAAATTATACCGAAAGAGTATTGGATAGATTTTTCGCATTATTTAATACTTCAAGGTAGGGATAAGTGTATTGCTAGAAGACCAAAATGTTTGGAATGCGAAATAAAGTTGTATTGTAAGCATGGTGAAAAACTATAAAAAAGTAGAGAAAAAAGTTTTTAATTGTTGACATAATTAATAAAGAATGTTATTATCTTATTGTAAAACAAGAGTGAGAATTGAAGGAGACGAAAACTATGAGAGTTTATCTGGATAACAACGCTACTACAAAGATGGATCCAAAAGTATTAGAAGCAATGATGCCTTTTTTAACAGAAGAGTATGGAAATGCTTTTAGTATGCATACTTTTGGAAGAGAGACAGGAATGGCTGTATCAGAATCAAGAGAGAAGATTGCAACTTTATTAAAAGTCAAAACAGAAGAGATTATATTCACTGCTTCTGGAACAGAATCTGATAATATAGCAGTTAGAGGAGTAGCTAAAGCATATAAAAATAGAGGAAATCATATAATAACAAGTTCGATAGAACACCCAGCTATAAAAAATACATTTAAAGACCTAGAGCAAGATGGATATAAAGTTACATTTGTACCTGTTGATGAAAATGGAGTAGTAAATGTTAAAGCTTTAGAAGAGGCTATAACTCCTGAAACTATTTTAATTTCAATAATGCATGCAAACAATGAAGTAGGAACAATAGAACCTATAAAAGAAATTGCAGAGATTGCAAAGAAAAATAGAATTTTATTACATGTTGATGCAGTTCAAACAGTTGGAAAAATAGAGGTTTATCCGAAAGAGTTAGGAGCAGATTTGTTAACATTTTCAGCTCATAAATTCCACGGACCTAAAGGTATAGCAGGACTTTATGTAAGGCAAGGTGTAAGAGTAGCTAGAACTATCACTGGAGGAGGTCAAGAAAAGAAACTTAGACCAGGGACAACCAATACTCCAGCAGTTGTAGGAATGGCAAAAGCATTGGAAATAGCTTGCGAAAATATGAGTGAAGAGATAAAAAGAGAAGAAGAGTTAAGAGATTACTTTGAAGCTGAAGTGCTAAAAAGAGTTCCAGAAGTTGTAGTTAATGCAAAATCTGTAGAGAGACTTCCAGGGACATCGAGTATAACTTTTAAATATTTAGAGGGAGAATCGATTCTTCTATCATTAAGTTACTTAGGTGTGGCAGTAAGTTCTGGATCGGCTTGCTCATCGGATGAGTTACAAGCTTCTCATGTACTTCTAGGAATGGGAATTGAACCTGAATTTGCACATGGAACAATAAGATTTAGCTTAGGAAAGTATAATACAAAAGAAGAGATGGATTATACAGTAGAGCAAGTTGTAAAAGTAATTGAAAAATTAAGAATGTTATCCCCTTTATGGAATGAATATAAGAAGTAAAAAAATTAAAAACTAAGGAGAAAACTATGCAATATACAGAAAAAGTAATGGATCATTTTATGAATCCTAGAAATGTAGGAACTATGGAAAACCCTGATGGATATGGAAAAGTAGGAAATCCTTCTTGCGGAGATATCATGGAAATATTCTTGAAGATAGAAAATGATGTAATAACAGATGTTAAATTTAGAACTTTTGGATGTGCGTCAGCAATAGCAACATCGTCAGTTTCAACTGAAATGGTTTTAGGAAAAAATATTCATGAAGCTTTAGACATCACAAACAAAGTTGTAGCAGAAGCTTTAGGTGGTTTACCAGCAACGAAAATGCATTGTTCAGTTTTAGCTGAAGAAGCATTAAAAGAAGCTATTGAAGATTACTTGGCTAAAAAACAAAAATAATGTATAATATTTAGGAGTTGAACCCGCAAGGAAGAGACTCCTAAATTTTTTATTTGGAGGAAGAAGCTTATGAAGAAATTGGTTGTAGTTTTCATGTTGGTAGCCTCAACATTATCTTTTTCAAAAAATACGAAAACTAAAGTTGTAAAAGATAATACCCCGGATTATAGAGCTTATATTTTAGGAGATGATAAAGGAAATATATTTTATCAAGAAAATGCAACTCAAAAATATCCTTTAGCTTCTGTAACTAAGGTTATGACAATAATCGTGGCGTTAGATGAAATAAGAAAAGGTAATATTAGTATGTATGATGAAGTAACTATAGATTGGGAAATTTTAAGTGCTGGTGGAAGTGCAATTCCTATGGCGAGCGGAGAAAAAATAATTGTTTTAGATTTATTGAAATCGGCAGCTATTAAATCAGCTAATAACGCTGCATATGCTTTAGCTAAACATGCTGGAAAAGGAAGTATTCCAAAATTTATAGAGATGATGAATGAAAAAGCTAGAAACTTGGGATTAGAAAATGAATTGGAATTTTATACTCCTGCAGGGTTACCAGATCATATGACTAAGAAAAAATTAGATATGGGAACGGCTAATGGAATTTATAAACTTTCTATAGAAGCTTTGAAGTATCCAGAATATATAGCTATTGCAAGACAAAAAACTGCTGAAATAAAAAATGGAACATATAAACTGAAAAGTACAATTCATCTTTTAGGAAAAGAAGGAATCTATGGATTAAAAACAGGATATCATACAAAGTCTAGATTTAATATAACTGTATTGAGTGATAAAGAAAAAGCGAATATAGTAACTGTAGTAATGGGTGGTAAATCACCTAAAATAAGAGATGAAAAAATTATAAATTTAAATGAAAGTTTCTATGAACAATATAAAAATAAAGAGATTATAAAAAAGGATATTCCGGTTGTAATACTTCCATTAGTTGGAGGATATGCTTCTGAAGTGAAAGTTTACGGAACTAAAACTTTTTCTAAAATTGTGAAGAAAGATGCAGATGTTTCAATAATCACAGAAAGAGAGAAAAAACTAATAGCACCAATAAAAGCAGGAACTTCAGTAGGTAGTTATAAAGTATTAGTAAATGGTGAAGTGGTGTTTAAAGATAAATTAATTGTAAGAAAAGATATAGAGAAAAAAAGGATTATAGATAAGATAATAGATTTATTTTAAAAAAATAAAAAAGTTTGTTGACAAATAGTGTTGTCTGTGGTATGATTATCTATGTCAGCGGGAAATACCGCAGACAACAATTGAATGAGAAGGACATTAGCAACCGAATAGAGAAAATAGTCAGAAGTTATGAAAATAACAGAATGCCAGTAATGGCAAAACCATTTAGATGGTTAAAAGGTGTAAGAAAGTCTTAGGA
>JBOFRT010000356.1:0-1617 GCA_051651165.1 Cetobacterium sp. | reverse complement strand
AGGAGTACTCGAAAGTTATATAACTATGAATAAAATTGGAAGAGGAGGAGTGGAAACTATTATTTTGATAATCACTCTTTATATTTTACTTCCAGGTGTGGTAACATACTTGATATCAATTTTTCTTAGAAAAAGAGAGTTTATAAAAGATGGGGATTTAAAAATAGATATTTAAAAATAAGAAAAAGAGTATTATTTGTAATTTATAAAATGTATTTTTGCAATTTTAAGTAATATAAATTGGTAAGAGTTTTCAAATTTATTATTTTATAATTTTCTTGTATAATTTAGAACTGCAAATTGGATTTTTTACGGGAGGATTGATGTTTAATAAATTGCTTATCATTTTTTTATTTAATTTTATAATAATTTTTTCTAAAAATAATATGGAATCTAAAATTATTTCAATTGTATTATTACAAGAAGGAGATAAAGTATTTAAAAGTAAAAGAGAGTTATCTAAATATGGAATAAGAGAAAATACATTGAAAGAATATAATGAGAAATATAAGACTAATTATCAAATTGAAACTCTTACTAAAAAAGATGCTACTAATATTTCAGCAGCTTTAGTAAAAAAGTATAGAGTTAACGAAATTAAAGATAATTATTTTAAATTAATTATTTTTGATACTATTTTCAATACAGGATATTCCAGTGGAAGTGTTATTTTACAGAAAAGTTTAAACAGATATTATCGTACAAATCTAAAGGTAGATGGAATTATGGGAACTCAAACTATAAATTCATTAAATAGAGTTAAAGACTCTGAGAGATTTGTTCAAATATTTTTAAATGAAAGATTGAAATATTATAAAAGTCTTAAGGAGTGGGAAATTTATAAAAAAGGCTGGACAAAAAGAGTAGATGATTTAAAAAATAAGAAACTATCTAAAAAAAATTAGATTTTTTCTTATTTTTTTTTATTTAAAAATAAAAAATATTTGCAAAAAATAAAAAAATAAAAAAATATTTGCAAAAAATAAAATAAAGATGTATAATCTTTTTAAATTTTTAATAGGGGGTAAAAAGAATGGTCCTATATATTTTAAAAAGAATTTTAACAACAATTTTTACACTTTTCTTAGTTATCACATTAACATTTTTTTTAATGAGACTCATGCCCGGAGGCCCTTTTGATGGGGAAAAGAATATACCTCCAAAAATCAAAGTAAAATTAGAAGAAAAATTTGGACTAGATAAACCTTTAGGTGAGCAATACATAGCTTATATAAAAGATTTATCAAAGGGAGATTTAGGACCTAGTATGAAAAGAGAGGGACGAACAGTAAATTGGATAATAGGTTATTCATTTCCAACATCTGCAAAATTAGGTTTAGTCGCAGTAGTATTATCCCTAACTATTGGAATATCCTTAGGAATCTTAGCAGCACTGAATTTTAATAAATGGCCAGATTCTGTTTGTATGTTACTTTCCACATTTGGTGTAACTATTCCAAGTTTTGTAATAGGAGTTTTCTTAATGTATATTTTTGGAGTAAAACTAAAACTGTTTCCAATTGTTGGACTTAAAAGTTGGCAGTCCTATATTTTACCAAGTGTAGCTTTATCAGGTTATTCAATAGCTTTTATAGCAAGACTAACTAGGTCAAAGTT
>JBOFRT010000355.1:0-1453 GCA_051651165.1 Cetobacterium sp. | reverse complement strand
TTTATAACAACTGGAGAATACTTCTACCTATTTGTAATTCAAGGACCAAAAGATATATTAACAAGAGAGTTAAAGTTAGAGGGATTAAATCTAAATATCTTAATAGTTGACGATTTAAAACCATATAAAATGAGAAAAGTTGGAATATTAAATGGAGCTCATACAGCTATGGTTCCAGTTTCATACCTATATGGAATAGATACAGTTAGAGAAGCTATGGAAAATGATGATATTAGAAACTTCATTGAATTAGCAATAGATGAGGAGATTATTCCAGCTTTAGATATGGATGAGAAGGAATTAAAAGAGTTTAAAAATGCTGTAATCAATAGATTTAAAAATCCATATGTAAAACATATGCTAATGGATATTTCATTAAACTCAATGGCTAAATATAAATCTAGAATACTTCCACAAGTTTTAGAGACATACAAAAGAACAGGAAAACTACCTAAGAGACTTCTATTCTCTTTAGCAGCTTTAATAAGATTTTATAAAGGTGTTAGAGAAAATGGAGATGCTATCCAGTTAAGAGATGATAGACATCATTTAGATATGTATGCAGATTTATGGCAAGAGAATAACTATGAAAACATAGTTAAATCTGTATTAGGGCTAGAAAATCATTGGGATATGGACTTAAATTCAGTAGAGGGAATGACTGAGTTAGTGGCAAAATACTTAGAAAATATAGATAAAAGCGGAGTGAAGAAAGCTTTAGAAGAGGTTAAGTAATGAAAGAGTTTATAAAGATAAACACAAGGGATAGTGTAATTATCGCTTTAAAAAACTATAAAAAAGGTGAAACTATAACTTTAGATGGAGATAGTTTAACATTGTTAGAGGACGTTTCTAAAGGGCATAAAATTGCCCTTGGAAACATTGGAAAAGATGAGGATGTAATAAAATATGGAATGCCTATTGGTCATGCAACAACACCTATAAAAAAGGGTGAATGGATACATACTCATAATACAAAAACAAACTTAAAAGATCTTAATAACTACGTTTATATTCCAGAGTTTCAAGAGAGAGTTCTAGACTTAGAAAAAAGAAGTGTAGAAGTTTATAAAAGAAAAAATGGGGACGTGGGGATAAGAAATGAATTATGGATTGTTCCAACAGTTGGATGTGTAAATGGAATTGCTCAATTGATAAAAGATGAGTTTTTAAATGAGATTGGAGATATTCAAATAGACAATATCAACGTTTTAACTCATAACTATGGATGCTCACAACTTGGAGAGGACCATATAAATACAAGAGTAATACTACAAAATACAGTTAAACATCCAAATGCTGGAGGAGTACTTGTTTTAGGGCTAGGGTGTGAAAATAATCAAATTGGTGAATTTGAAAAAACTTTAGGAGAGTACGATAAAGATAGAGTTAAGTTTTTAGTAACTCAAGATGTTGAAGATGAGATTGAAGCTGGAAAAAATATACTTTTAAA
>JBOFRT010000354.1:0-3016 GCA_051651165.1 Cetobacterium sp. | reverse complement strand
ATCCAGAAGGCATATTTTTTAGAATAGGTGGAGATGAATTTAGTGGATTAATTAATAGAAGTAAAACTGAAGTTGAAGAAATTTTAAAGAAGATATATGGTGATTTAATAAAAATTGGGTTAAGTCCTCAATTATCAATAAGTACTGGAGCTAAAAATTTAGATATATCAAAAAACTATTTAGAAAATTATGCAAATACAGATAAACTATTGTATGAAGCTAAACTTAAAGGAAAAGGTTGTTATATTTTAAAATAGAAATAATTAAGGAGAATTACATGAAAATAATATTATACTTAATATTATCTTTAACTTTATTTGCTTCTGATACATATGTAAGTAAGAGTAATAATGAACAAAAGATTTTAGAAAATTATAGATTAAATCCAATTATATTAGTACTAGACAAAAAAACATATAAAAATCAAATATTTGAAGAAGAATCTATAAATAATATTTTAGAAGATTTATTTAAAAACTATTTAGGATTAAATATAGTAGTTGAAAAAGAAAGCTTTATAGAAGGTCAATATAATAAAGAAAATAAAATATTTGGTGGAATATTTCAAACAAATAATGAATGTAGAGACATACTATCATCAGTTCCTTTATATGAAGAAGATTTATATGTTGTTTTTAATGATAAAAGTTTAGATCAGACGGATTTTAAACTATATAAACAATTTTTTGATTTTAATATTTTAACAGGTAATTTAAAGAATAAATTAACAAATAATCAAAGTAATAAAATAAAGGAAAAAAAATATTCATTATATTCAACTCACGAATCAATTTGTAATAATGAAAAAATAAAAGTTTCTAAATTGCCAAGTAATGTAATAGGATTAAGCAAAGAATATAAAGATTTATTACCTATAGTAAATCGAGCAATAGAAGAAAAATATTATACTAAGATAAATAATTTTTTAAAAAAAAGAAAGCTTTTTATAGAAAATAAAATATTGATGGAAGCATTAACGAAAGAAGAACGAGAATATTTAAAAAATAATAAAACCATATATATTGGACTTGAAAGTCAGCAAGTATATAGTTATTATTCAAAAGAAAAAAATCAATATATAGGATCAGTAATTAATTTATTTAAAAATTTATCAGAGATATTAAAAATAGAGTTTAAAGTAAAGAATATGCCTGATGAAAATTGGAGTAAAATTTTAGATCTCTTTAATAAAAATAAAATTCAAATAATTCCATTAATTAAAACTAGAGAAAGAGAAGAGAAGTATATTTTTTCATCAAATTTAACTGAGATTTCTTTATATAAAGTTGGAAAGAAAAAGAGTGATTTTAAGAATGAGAAATTAAAAGTAGGAGTTTTAAAAAATAGTTTTGAAGAGGCTTTTGCAAAACTATATTTTAATAAGGAAGTAATTGAAGAATATGAAGATTATAACTCTTTAAATAAAGCTTTATTTAGTAATAAAGTTGATATTATATATACAACAAATATTGAAAATATTAAACATTCTAATATTATTATAGAAAAAGATAAATATCCTTTAGTTTTTGGATACAATAAAAACAATTATTTGTTAAAAAATATAATTGATAAAGCTCTTATAATTTCAGAAGATTTTAACACAATATTAAAAGAGGGAGAAGTAAATAAGGAAGATTTATTATTTAAAGAAAAAGAACAAGAAAAAAATAAAATGCTAAAACTATTTTTGATTTCTTTTATTCTAGTTGCTAGTTTATTAGCTATAATTGTAAGGTTGTATTTAAAAAATAGAGCATCTAAAAAACTATTAATAGATAAATTAACAGATTTACCTAATTATTATCAATATATGGAAGATGTTTCAAAATATAATACTTCAAACTTTACATTTATTAAAATTAAACTAAATATTTTATCTGAAATTAACAGAAAAGTGGGATGGTCTATTGGAAATAAGATACTTATTGAAGTTACAAATATTTTAAATATTGCTTTAGAGACTAATAGTAAAATATATAAAGTATCTGGAAATAAATTTTATATAATGACATCTGAAAATAATATAAAAAATAAAATTAATTATATTAAAGAAAGTATTAGGAAATTAAAGTTAAAAGAAAGTTATAATTTTGATGAGGATATTAAAATTTCTTATTATAAAAAAGAAACTTTAATATCTGCTAGTGAAATTTTTGAGTATCTAGAGACATTAGATGAAATTGATGATGAGAAAGAAATCTCTGTTTTAGAATTAAATAATCAATTGATAAAGAAGCTGAATAGAAGAGCAGAGATAAAAAAAAGGTTAGTTAGTAAAGAATTAGATGGAGTTTATGCAGTATTTCAACCTAAATTTGATTTAATTACTAAAAAAATATTAGGAGCAGAGGCATTAGCTAGATGGCAAGATAATTCTTTAGGAGCGATATATCCAGATGAATTTATATTTATTGCAGAAGAATTAAAAAGAGTATATTTAATAGATTATAAAATTGCTGAAGAAACGCTTAAATTTATAAATAAAATTCCAAAAATATATTTATTAAGTGATAACTTTAGAATATCTTTTAATATTTCGCTTCAAACATTTGAAAGGGAAGATTTTTTAAACACAATAATAAATTTAATTGAAAAATATAAAATAAATCCGGAGGTATTAGAAGTTGAACTAACAGAAACTATTTTAGGATTAAATTTACCTACAATTATAGAAAAAATAAATCATTTAAAAGCAAAAGGCATTCAAGTTTCAATAGATGATTTTACTGCAGGAAACTCTTCAGTTTCTTTATTAAGTATTTTACCTGTTGATATCATAAAGTTTGATAAATCAATTTTAGATAGAGTAGATTCTAATAATAAAGTTGCAACAGAAGTGTATAAAGGATTAATTAATATAGTAAAAGGATCTAATTTTAAAATAGTTGCAGAAGGAATCGAAACAAATGAACAATTAGATTTTTTAAAGTCACATAAAGTTGATATAGGACAAGGATATATTTTTAGTAAGCCAATCTCTGAAATAGATTTTCTTAAGCTATTAGAGTCAAAATAA
>JBOFRT010000353.1:0-3438 GCA_051651165.1 Cetobacterium sp. | reverse complement strand
CTACTTCCACTCATTATAAATTCTATTGTAAAAATCTAAAATCTCTTCAGTTGTAACTGTTGATGTTCCCATTTTTCCTACTACTACACCTGCTGCAGTATTTGCTATCTTAGCAGCTTCGTGTAATGTTACACCTGCCGCACTAGCTAGCGTAAATACAGATATAACCGTATCTCCTGCACCTGTTACATCAAATACCTCTTTTGCATATGTTGGAATATTTATTACTTCATCATTTTGAAATAAACTCATTCCCTCTTCACTTCTTGTTAAAAGAAGATTATCTAATTCTAATTTTTCTTTTAACTCTTTTCCAACCTCAATTATATTATCGAAACTTTTTTTACCTAAACACTCAATAGCTTCCTTTCTATTTGGCGTCATTGATGTAGCTCCAATATAATTTAAAGCATTTTTAGGTTTTGGGTCAACAGTTACTATTATCCCTCTTTCTTTACATAATGATATTATGGTTTTTACAACTTTTGGTGTCAAAACTCCTTTGTCATAATCAGATAAAATTATTGCGTCTAAACCATCAATTTGTTTCTCTATTTGCTTTAATAAAGTTTCCTCTAGATTTTCAGTAATTGGTCTTGCATCTTCCCAATCCAATCTTAAAAGTTGTTGATTTCCACCTATTATTCTTCTTTTTACAATAGTTGGTCTATCATCACTTCTTACAATTCCCATTGTTTCTATTGATTTTTTTTCTAACTCTTTTATTAATCTATCTCCATCAAAATCTTCTCCAACGACTCCAAAACAAACTGCTTTAGCTCCTAATGTTGATAGATTATTAACTACGTTTGCTGCTCCACCTAATACAAATCTTTCCTCTTTTATTGAAACTACTGGTACTGGCGCTTCTGGAGAAATTCTTTCAACTGATCCAATTAAATAATCATCTAACATCATATCCCCAACTACTGCTACTTTTAATTTTTGAAAACTTTTAAGTATCTCTTCTAATCTACTTTTTTCCATTTTAAATCTCCTCTATTACTTCAGCTTTTAATTTTATGTATAAATCTGTATGTTCTAATCTACTTGATTTACTCTTAAATAAAATTCCTATAGCTGGAATTTCACTTAAAATAGGAACCTTACTATTAATTTTTTGATCTATTTTTCTTTTTAAACCACCTATTAAAATTACATCATTATTTTTTAATCTAACTTTTGTTTGAAGATTTCTAGATATTTTAGAACCTCCATCTGCATTAAATGTTCCAGAATTAATATCGCTAGGTTTTAAAGATTTTTTTAGTTTAAAATCACTCGCTTCTAAATTTAAATCTAAATAAACACTATTATCTTCTTTTATGTACGGTAAAACTTTCAATATAATTCCAGCTTCTTTAAATATAGGGGTATATGTAACAGTATCATTATTCGAGTTTTCCTCTTTATCTTGACCAACGATAACTTCCTCTGTCATTTTCAAAGTTCCAGTTTCACCATTTAATAATATTATTGATGGTAATGCATTTATTGTCAGATCTTGAGTTGTTTCTAATAAAGTCAAAGTTAGGTCCAAAACATCTTTTCCACTGTTAAATTTACTTATAAAATTTATAGAACTTCCCATTATTTCACCTAAACCATCTACTGTCCCAGATATAAGTGTTTCTAAATATATACCGCTACTTTTATCAGATAATTTTCCTTGAGTATCATATGCCCAATTAAAACCAAGCTCTTCAAAAAGATTTTCTTTTACATCAATTATCTCTGCAGTAACTCTAACTTGCTTTTTTCTTTTATCTAATTTCTTTATTAAACTTTTTGCAGTATAAACTATATCACCTTTTCCAAAAAGTACTATAGAATTATTTCCAGAACTGATTGAAACTTTTAATTTATCTTCAAAAGTTTCTTTTATTATTTTTTCAATCTCTTCATGATTTAAATTTTCCAATGAAATATTTTCTATTATATCATCTTTTTTGTTTTTTTGTTCCCTTTCTTGAGGGATATTTTTAGGGAAATTTAAATTTTTTCTCTCTACATAAAAATCAAATTTATTAACTCCATCCTTTATTTCTAAAAAATCACCATTATAAGTATAATCATCAGATAAAATAGAGATGAAATAAGTTCCTTTTACAATACTATCTATTAAATATTCTCCATAGGTTCCTGAATAAGCTTCAATAGTTTCTCTTTTTTTTAAAATTATTTTTACTCCTTTTAACTCTTTGTTTGTATTTTTATCAAACACCTTTCCAACAAGCATATCTTTATCCTCTGATTTTCTTCCACGAAATATTAATGTTTTTCCATTTTTTATTTTAGTTAATCCATATGTTGCTTCCATTACACCTAAAATTTCATCTATAGGTGTCCCCTTTTTAAAATATCCATCAACTATTATATCTTTTACATAGCTATCTCCAATCATTGTATATTTAGAATATTTTGAAAGATGAGCAAATAAATCTACAATAGGAATATCCTTTAAATCTAACTCCTTTGGATATGTTTCCATTGAGAAATTAGTAAAATATATGAAAATAAATAATATAAAAATTTTATATTTCATTTAAATTGACCTCCTTTTTTTACCAATTTCTCTTGTTTTATTTTTTTTAAAAGTCCCATCATTATAATAATCATAATCTAAATTTTCTTTTTTATTATTGAATATATACATAACATTCATTTTTAAATCTAAAATATTGTTATTTATTTCTATGAGTATAGATTCATTTTTTAATGTTATATACCTTTTTTCTTCTTCCAATTGTAATATAAAATTATAAATATCCACTTCTCTACCTATACCATGATAAAAAAAAGTTCCCTCTACATCATCTAAACTTTTTATTGCCTTTACTTCTCTTCCAATTACCTCAATTGTTAAATTATTTTCATTTGAAATATCATCTATAAATTTAAAAACATCATATTCATTATTAAAAATTAATCTTTGTTTCTCTTCTAATAATTCATTCTTTTTTGAAATTAAATTTTTTTCTTCGACACTATTTCTCTCCAATATTTTTTGTTTTTCTATTTCTATATTCCGTAAATGCTCAAGCTCTATTTTTAATTTTTTTCTTGTATCAAATTTATTTTTTAAAACTAATATTGGTTTAAACAATAAAAAATATATTATTAAAAAATTTATTATTGTAAGTATAACTTTAATTTTTAAATTCAAATTTTTTAACTTATCTCTAACTCCATTAAAAAATATAAAATCTCCCCCTCTTTTTTTATAAAATCAAATTTTGATTCAATAATTTTTTTATCCATTGATAAATATTTCTTCAACTTAAATATACTATTTATATTTTTTCCTGTTCCACTTAATATTATTTTATTTTCTAAAAACTCTATCTTTTCTAAGTTTACATCACATTTTTTACATGCTTTTGACAAAAAAACTAAACTATCCCCAATTTTAATTTTTTTAAATTTTAACTCTTCATC
>JBOFRT010000352.1:0-1425 GCA_051651165.1 Cetobacterium sp. | reverse complement strand
CGGCTCGCGATCTCTACAGGAACGTCTTTCGTGTGTTTATTTGCTTGTATATTGTAGAATCGCTGGAATGGAATGGCTATTAAATATAGAAATTAGGTGTGTATATTTCAATTATTAATGAATATGAAATGACGCGAGGCTCTTTGTTTAATCCGTTAGGAAACGAAGATTGCACAGTTGCAACACAGCGTCAACACATTAACACAGTCATACACATAAATATTCAAACAAAGGAATGAAAAGAACATGAAAAAAATCACCTGTAAATGAGTTCGTGATCATTCACAGACATGAAACTATCAAACACGGCTCGCGATCTCTACATGAATGTCTTTCATGTGTTTATATTGTAGAATCGCTGGAATGTCTTCAGCATCTTCAGTATGTTGTCATCATGTGCAGAAGTTTATATTTGAATTTTTTTTTTTTTTAAATCCCTGCATGTGATGTAGTTATTTGTATGGGCGCGATCATTATTAGGAGACGCTGCGCTGCACAGAAAATCGAAGTTTGCACAGGCCTGAATTGTAAAACGAAAGCAAACTTTCTCTCCGTCTATGACATTAGAGTGGCTGTTTGTCAATACTCGCGATCAGTAAATTCATTTTTTTCATGTGTTTCTTTGCTTGTATATTATACAATCGCTTGAAAGTTTTAATGAATGAAATGACATGTAAACCAAGACTGTTGTGAGTTGTAAAACGAAAGCGGTTGTTCAAAACTCGGGGTTGGTGTGCTTCCATTAGTGAAAAGAAATAATGTGATGCACGTGCAGTACTATCCACTAGAGGGAGCCACGAGACCGTTTTTTAAAAATTCAGAGCTTGATTTTTCAAAATAGCCATATTCAAACCAAATGACTAATGACTGTAAATTAGAAAGTTGTCTGGCTAAATTAGAAGAATATGTGTGCCGAGTTTGGTGACTGTAGGTTAAACTAACCCCCCAACTATTGTGAAAAGATGGCGCTACAGAGCCCCTCAACCACGCCCATTTTTAAGGCTTTGGCCATGTCTACAAGATGACAATATTCACATGTGTGTCGAGTTTCATGCAATTTGAAGCATGTTAAGAACCTCAAAAACACCCAAGAATATTATTAAAGTTTGACGTCTTGCCATGGCAACAATATTTAAGATATCTCAAAGATATTCATATGTCTACATCTGAAATGTTTGGACATTATAATTAGGAAGTTTGAAGCAAATCGGGTAAAAATAAGAGGGTGAACTCAAAGCATTTTGAAAGTGACACATTTCCTGCTGCCAATTGGTGGCGCTATATCTTTGACTCACAATAGTCACATCCATGTGCTCGGCCTCCTACAAAGAACACACAGGTGAAGTTTCATAAAAATCAATAAATGTATGCAGACTTTATAACACACTTCCTGTTTCTCTTTTCTCGCCATAAATTCGTTGCCTC
>JBOFRT010000351.1:0-1222 GCA_051651165.1 Cetobacterium sp. | reverse complement strand
AAAGTATTTTAGTAACTTTAAAATTTTCATTAATAACAGTTTTATTTAGCATGATAATATCTTTATTTTTAGCAATAATATGCAATGAAAAATTAAAGGGGATAAAGTTATTTCGAATTATCTTTTCATCAAGTATGGGTGTATCAGTATCTGCAAGTTCAAGTATAGTTTTATTTTTATTTCATCCAAGTGTTGGATTAATAAATGATATTTTAAATTTATTTGGGATTTTACCAATAAATTGGTTTACAAGTTCAGCTTATGCAATTTGGGCAATTTCTTTTGCCACAATTTGGATGAATATAGGATTTGGCTTTTTAGTTTTAACTGCAGGATTGCAAAATATAAGCCAAGAAATAGATGAAAGTTGCGAAGTAGATGGAGTAGACTATTTTACAAAACTTTTTAAAATAACAATTCCACTATTAAGTCCGAGTTTATTTTATTTATTAATAACGACAACATTAAAAGCTTTTCAAAGTTTTGGTCAAGTAGATATGTTAACTGGTGGTGGACCTGCAAATTCAACGAACTTTATAGTTTATAGCATATATAAAACAGCATTTAGTAATTATAGATTTGATTATGCTAGTGCTCAAGGATTATTTTTACTTTTATTAATTACAGTTATAATGGTGATTAAATTTAAATTAGAAAGGAAGGTGCACTATCAATAATATGAAAAAAAGAATTATCTATACATTACTTATTATTTCAGGAGTTATAGTATTTTTTCCAATAATTTATTCTCTGATAGCAAGCTTTATGACAACGAAAGACATTATGAGTGGAAAACTTTTACCATCCAAGATAGATTTTATAAACTATAGAGAATTGCTTCAAAATATTCCAATACTTCAGTTTTTCTTAAATAGCTTAATAACGTCAATAGTTGGAATGATTTTTCAAGTTATTATATGTAGCTTAACAGCATATGCTTTGGTTTTTGTTGAATTTAAAGAGAAGAAATTAGTTTTTTTACTAGTAATGGGCTCGATATTTATACCTTGGGAAGCTATATTTATTCCAAATTATTTTATAATTTTGAAAATGAAATTATTAAATACAAAAATAGGTATTATCTTACCATTTTTAGCAAATGGATTAGGAATATTTTTAATGGTTCAACAATTTAAAACGTTAAATAAATCTTTAATAGAAGCTTCTAAAATAGATGGATGTAGTCATATATTTATATATTTAAAAATAGTTTTACCTTTAT
>JBOFRT010000350.1:0-4324 GCA_051651165.1 Cetobacterium sp. | reverse complement strand
GCTTGTAATTTATGGAAGCGATGTGGAGATTACACAGAGACCATTTCATAAAACGGTTTACTTCTTGGATGAGGGTAGTGTGAGGTTACATTTGAAGATGAAGTAGTCAAAAAGTTGTAGAGAGATCTACAACTTTTTTAATTCTCTTATCTCATACTTATTAGAAAAAAGAAAAATGTTAGGCATAAGATATGCAAGAAAAACACAAGAGCTTTTAGATGAAGATTTTTTAAAATTTTCATAATTTGAAAATTTTTAGTTAAAGTAAAAAAATATGGTAGTATACTATTAACATTGAAACAAAGGAGACGTATTATGAAAATAAAAAACGAAAATAAAACAATAGTTATAGCTGGAGCTGGGAGTACACATACGCCAGGTATTATTCAAAGTATAGTTTCTAAACAAAAAGAGTTACCATTAAAGAAATTAATATTATTTGATATTGATTCTGAAAGATTAAACATAGTAAAAACAGTTATGTCACAATATTTAAAAGATAATTACAAAAATTTAGAAGTTGTATCAACGACAGATTACAAGGAAGCTTTTACAGGAGTGGATTTTGTATTTGCTCAAATCAGACAAGGTGGATTAGAAATGAGAGAGTTTGATGAGAAAATTCCATTAAAGTATGATGTTGTAGGGCAAGAAACATGTGGTCCTGGAGGATCAATATCTTATGGAATTAGATCTATCCCTGGGATTTTTAAAATAATTGACGAAGCAAAAAAATATTCTCCTGATTGTTGGATACTAAATTACTCTAATCCAGCTTCAGTAGTTGCAGAAGCAACTAGAAAAAAATATAAAAATGAGAGAATTTTAAATATATGTGATATGCCTGTAGCAATATTATTATCTTATAGTAAAATGTTAGGTTTAAGTAATTGGAGTGATTTAGATCCAGAATATTTTGGATTAAATCATTTTGGATGGTTCACAGCTTTATATGATAAAACTGGAAAAGATAGATTGCCAGAATTGAGAGAAATGATTTTATCTTCTGGAATACAACCTTCTAGCGACAAACATCACAAAGATAAAGATTGGCAAAAAACATGGAAACAATATGCAGAAATCTTAAGGGATTATCCAGAGTATCTACCAAATAGTTATTTACAGTATTATTTATACTCAGCAGATATGGTTTCCAAAGTAGATAAAAATTATACAAGAGCAAATATGGTTATAGATGGCAGAGAAAAGGATTTAAAAAATGAATATAGAAAGTATTTAGAAAATAAGGAAGGATATAAAAGTCCTGTTCAATCTTTTACTGTTTTTGGTGATTTTATTGTAGATGCAGCAGTTTCAATTGCTTATAATAAAGGTTATCGATTTTTAGTTATTGTAGAAAATAATGGGGCTATACCAAATCTTCCGAATGATGTAATGGTTGAAGTACCAGCCTATTTAAGAAGTTGGGGACCAGAAGTTATTTCTAGAAAGCCTATTTCAACGTTCTATAAAGGAATGATAGAGAACCAATTAGCTTCTGAAAAGTTAGCAGTAGAAGGATATTTTGAGAATTCGTATGATAAATTACTACAAGCAATAGCTATAAATAAAACTGTATCATCAACAAATATAGCCAAAAAAATATTAGATGATTTTATTGAAGCTAATGGAAATTTTTGGCCAGAATTAAAAAAAGAAAAATTTTAGGAGGATATTATGACTTATAAGAGTATGTTGGGAACTTTTCAAAAGTTAGGAAAGGTTTTAATGGCACCTGTTTTAATATTACCAATTGCAGGAATTTTAGTAGGTATAGGCAGTGGTTTTACAAATCCAGGAGTTTATACATTATTTCCATTTTTAAAAAATTTTAATATAGTTTTTAGTCTTTTGAAAGATGCAGGAAATGTTGTAAACAATAATATTCCCGTTATATTTTCTATTTGTATAGCTTATGGATTTGCTAAAAGTGAAAAGGCTACAGCTGCTTTAAGTGGTTTTTTAGGTTATATGACAATGAATACTATTTTAGGTAGCTATTTAGTTTTAGTAGGGAAAATTAATCCCAAAGCTCTTTTAATAGGTCAAAAAAATATTCTAGGTGTTTTAACTTTAGATACAGGAGTTTTTGGTGGAATTTTAGCAGGGATTTTAGTTGCATATATTCACAATAGATTTTATAAAATTCAGTTACCTGCAATATTATCAATTTTTAATGGAACTAGGGCAGTACCGGCTATATCAATAATTATGTGTAGTTTTTTAGGCATTTTCTTATCTTTTATTTTTCCACCTATACAAGAACTATTGATTAAATCATCTGAATATATAAATTCAGTTGGAGCTTCAGGTGCTTTTGCTTATGGACTTTCAGAAAGGTTATTGTTACCTTTTGGATTACATCATTTTATTTATTTACCATTTTTTTTCACGCAATTAGGTGGAATTCAAGAAATCGATGGAAAAGTTTATGAAGGAGCAGTTAATATATATAACGCAATATTATCATCTCCTACGGCAATGTTTGATGTTAATATAACAAGATTTGTTATGAATGGAAAAGTTTTATTTGCAATGTTTGGATTACCAGGAGCAGCTTTTGCTATATATAAAACTTCAAAAAAAGAAAATAAAAATAAAGTAGCAGCATTAATGTTGGCAGCAGTATTACCTTGTGCATTAATGGGTATAACAGAACCACTAGAGTTCGCATTTTTATTCGTATCACCGGTTTTATTTATAATGCATTCTATTTTATCAGGAATAGCATACGTGCTAACATATCTTTTGAATATTAATATTCCAGGACCATCTAGTTTTGGCGGACCTCTTTTATCAACTATTTTTAATGGAGTGTTAAATAGCAGCAAAGGGTCGAATTGGGAAAATTTATTAATGTTAGGACCCATTTATACATTAATGTATTTTTATTTATTTAAGTTTTATATAGAAAAGAAAAATTTAAAAACTCCTGGAAGAGAAGATGAATTAGAGAATGTTCAAAATGAATTAAATCCAAGTTTTCAAAATACTAACTTTAATGATATAATAATAAAAATTGTAGAGCAAGTTGGTGGAAAGAGTAATATAGAAAAAGTTGATGCTTGTTTTACGAGGCTTAGAATCTCTTTAAAAGATAATAGTAAAATCAGTGATGTCAAAGTTTTTGAAAATGATTTATTGGCAAATGGAGCAATTTTAGTTGATAATGGAATTCAAATAATTTATGGAAATAAGGCTAATTTACTAAAAATAGAGATGAGAGAATATTTAAATTATGAATAAAGTAATTATGAGGAGTTAATTATGTATAATTTTTTTTCTAATCTAAAAAAATGTCGTGACAATAGCAATTTATATCCAACAGTAGAGGTTGTAATTTCAAGTTATATATTAGAAAATTATGAAGAGATATCCTTGATGTCTATAAATTTATTAGCAAGTAGATGTAATACATCTATATCAACAATCTCTAGGTTTTGTCAAAAAATACTAAATTGTGATTTTAAAACTTTAAAAGAAGAGTGCAAGAATTACGAAAGATTTTTGAAAGAGAAAGAGGTTTTGAAAAAAGGTATTCAAAAAAATTTCTTGTATGATTCAGTAGAAGCTATAAGAGAGACTGCTGATTTAAATTCAGAGGAAAATTATCAAGAGATCATAAAATTAATAAAAAGAGCCAAAAAAGTTTTCTTTTTTGGCTCTTCATTTTCAAATATTTTAGCTCAAAATGCAAGTGAAAAGTTTATGAGACTTGGTAAAATAACTGTTTGTCCATTAACAAGTATATCTCAGGAGGTAGAAGTTAATAAGGTAAAAAATAATGATTTAGTATTTATAGTTAGTTTTTCTAATAAAAATTTTCAAATGGAAAGATTAAAGTATATATTAAGAAAAAAGAAGATAAATATAGTTTATGTAACTGCAAATAGAGAAAAAGCTAATGAAATGGAAAAATATTTAATTGTATCTCCAAAAATGTATCAAGAATTTGAATCCTCTCTTATACAGGAGATGTCAATTAGTTATGTAATAAATGAATTATATTTAAGATATAATTATTGATTTAATATAATTATAAAAATATTAAATAGGGGGAGAAAAAATGAGGAAAATAATATTAGGAAGCTTGTGTGTATTTTTTACGTTACTAAGTTTTTCGGAAGATAAGAATTATGATGGAGAAAGTGGGGCTTCTGAAACTAAAATTGTAGTAAAAGGAAACAAGCTACCTGAAAATATAGATGAAATATCTAGAAGATAATGGAGTTGAAGTAAAAGCAAGAGATCTTTATAGAATGAAATGGAATCCTGTATTATCAGAAGACGAATTCTTTTATCAAAAAGATGGAATTGGAGAGCC
>JBOFRT010000349.1:0-1098 GCA_051651165.1 Cetobacterium sp. | reverse complement strand
TTTAAAACATGATTCTATGGAAGATGTTTTAGAAGGAAATTTAGAGTATTTAGGTTTAAAAGATGATATGATTAAAGGTGGAGATTTTACAGGGTCTTTTGATTTTGGAGATGTATCTCATATAATGCCTACTCTTCACCCAATGTTTGGTGGAATAAATGGAGCTCTTCATACAAGAGATTTCAAAACTGTAGATGATGAAATTGCAATATTAATGCCAGCAAAAGCTTTGGCATTAACAGTTGTTGACTTATTATTTGCTCAAGGAAAAAAAGCAAAAGAAATTTTAGATAACTTTAAACCAGTTATGACTAAGGAAGAGTATTTAACTTTTATGGAGTCAAATGATAAAGTTATAAAAGCTTAATAATAACTTATTTTTAATAATTTTCTCATAGAAAGAGGCTATTTAATAGCCTCTTTTTCTATTTATATAAATAATTTCATAACGCTGTTGTGTAAAAAATCAGTGATTTCATAACAGTGATATATAATAAAAATCTTGAATTTATATGTATAGTGAGATATAATATAAAACATGTTTAAAAAATAACATAACATATAGGAGAAAAAATGGGAAGAAAACCTAATTTTACTAGAGAAGAAATTTTGAATAGTGCATTTGAAATTTTAAACAATGAGAGCTTAAAAGATGTAACAGCGAGAAATATAGCAAAAAAGCTGGGCGTATCTACAATAGCTATATATTCAGCATTTAAATCAATGGATGAACTAAAAAATGAATTAGCTAAAAAAGCTAAAACAAAACTTTTTGAATATACAAAACGTGACTATACTGATTTATCAATTTTAAATATAGGGATAGGAATATGCCTTTTTGCAAAAGAGGAAAAAGCATTATTTAGAACAATTTTTTTAAGAGAAGGTTTACCTAGAGAATTTATGGATCAGATTATGGATGATTTTAGAAATTTAATATATAGTGGATTTAATAATAATAGAGAGTATAATCAATTTCCAGAAGATATAATAGAATGGGTTATAAAAAAAGGATGGTATTTTTCTCATGGATATGCAACTTTAATATGCACAGGATTTTATATTGATATAGAGTTTGAAACTTTTAAAAAGGAAGTT
>JBOFRT010000348.1:0-1070 GCA_051651165.1 Cetobacterium sp. | reverse complement strand
TAAAGATGGTGCATACGTTGGAGCAGGAGCGGGAGTTGAATATGAAAACTTCTTTACAGATGTTATGTATCAAGTAAATTTTGCAAAGGTAGAACCTGAGAATGGAAAAAAAGAAAATTTAGATTACTCTAGAGTTACTTTATCCTTAGGATATAAATTTAACATGTAGTTTTAGGAGTTAAAAACTATGGGTAAAGAAGAGAAAAAAGAAGATATATTGAAAGGACGAGAAATAGAGTTAAGTTATATTAGAAAAGTAGGGAATTATGAAAATAATGAAGTTGAAAATGAACTAGTTTTTTTCCTACCTGTAGGTTGTTTTTGGGCTAGGACTTTAGGTGGTTGTTACCATTGTGGTTTTCAAGATATTATAAATGAAATTACTAGAAAATATTATTGTAATTTAGTTGAAATAGTTAAAGTTGAATATAAAAAATATTTAGATGTCAATATTAAACGAGTATTTTTTTATGTAGGTGGATCATTTTTTGAAATTAAAGATGAAGTTCAAAATGAAATTTTAAGTTTTATTGGTTCACAAGGTATGATAAGAGATATTTATATAGAAAGCAGACCTGAATTTATAACAAGGGAGAATATCCAAAGATTAAAATTTCTGTTACAGGCTAAAAATTTAGTAGTAGCAATAGGATTAGAAACTTACAGTGAAAAAATAAGAAATGAAGTACTGACTAAAGGCATTAGTAATAATAACTTTGAACTTGCTATGTATATTTTAAAAAGTGAAAATGTAAAAGCTTTGGTGTATATTTTTATAAAACCCCCTATAAAAAATATTTCTGATAAAAAAGCTTATGAAGATGTTTTAAAAAGTTTAGAATTTGTTGTAGAGAGAGGAGTTTCATTTGTTGAGCTGAAATCAGGATTTATTATGTACAACACAAAAGCATACGAGCTTTACAAAACAGGTCAATATACACCACTAAATATTTGGACTGTGAATAAACTTTTAATAGAAGCTAATGAAAGGTATAAAAATATACCTATAAGATTAGGGGTTTTTAACGAAATATTTAGCTCTATTGATGTTCCAAAAGGCTGTATTTTAT
>JBOFRT010000347.1:0-1085 GCA_051651165.1 Cetobacterium sp. | reverse complement strand
TATGTCATTATCAATAATATTCTCTAACGTTGCCGCTTTAATAGTATCATTGACTCTAATGCCAATGGTAGCAAGTAGATTTTTAAAAGCTAATGCTGATATTACTAAAGAGGGTAAGATATTTGGAAAAGTAAAAAGTAGATATGAAAAAATAATAGAGTGGGCAATTACAAATAGAAAGAAAACAGTTGCATTAGCATTTTTAACATTTATGATTATGATGATAATAGGGCCAATGTTAACAAGAACAGAGTTTATACCAAAACAAGATTACGGTAGATATTCTGTTGTTTTAGAACTAGAAAAAGGGCTTTCTGTTGAAAGAGCAGAAGAGATTACAGAGCAAGCAGTTGAAGTAGTAAAAAATAATCCTTTAACAAAAACATATATCTCTCTTGTAAAAACAGGAGTAGGTATTGTAAACGTTGACATAGGACCAAAGACTGATAGAGATGTATCAATATTCCAAGTAATGGATAATTTAAGACCTGAATTAGAAAAGATACCAGGAATTAAGTTTAACTTAAAAGATGACTATCAATCAGCAGGTGGAAATAGAGACGTTGAATTTAGAATATCTTCTGATTCATTAGATGTTGCTGAAAATATAGCAAAACAAGTACAAGAAAAAATTAGTCAAAATCCAGGTATTATAGATATTACATCAAGTATAGAGCCAGGAAATGTAGAAGCTAGAGTTGTCTTAAATAGAGATAAATTAAGAGCACATGGAATTAGTCCATTTGATATAGGTAGAACAATAAGTTATTCTTTCCTTGGAGGAAATAGAGCAACTGGACAAACACTATCTGTAAAAACTGGAACAGAAGAGATTGATGTTTTAATAAGATTACCAAAAGATTCAAGAACTAAGGTTTCAACTTTAGAAGAGTTAAATGTTAGAGGAGCAGATGGTAAATTTGTAAAAGTTTCGGATGTGGCAGATGTTGTTATGGCAGAGGGAGCATCAGAAGTAACAAAAACAGATAAGATATTCTATGCATCAGTTTCTGCAAATGATGGTGGAATTGGATTAAGTAAAGTTCAAAATGAAATTGTAAATGCATTTGAAGCAACTAACCCAC
>JBOFRT010000346.1:0-1336 GCA_051651165.1 Cetobacterium sp. | reverse complement strand
GAAAAACTTTTAGAAGTTGCTAAACTTGCTTGTGCACCAGGAGAAACAATTCATAATATGCCTTTTAAAGTTACTCCTGAAAAAGTTTTAGCTGCTATTTTAGCTGCTGACAACTATGGAGGATATTAAAAAAATTGATCATAAAAAAGAAAACCCTTGGATAAATCCAAGGGTTTTTAATTGCATATCTATTAGAATGTAGCTTTCATTCCTACATATGCAAGTGGTTGCCATCTCCAGTGAGAAGCAGCATCCTGAGCTGTGATATCCCAGTTTCTATACTCTGCTCCAACTCCAGCATTTACTGCGAAGTTTTCAGTTACTTTATACTCTGCATCTAAAGTTAATAATGTGTATAAGCTATAAGTTGTTTTAGATGATTTTGAAACTTTTCCTGTAGTTTCATTTTTAGTATATTTATCATATTGTCCAAATTTATATGGATCATATCCACCTTCAAAGTTGAAATCAATTGCATAGTTATCTGTTGAATATAATGCGAATGATCTATATAAGTAGATTTCCCACTCTGCTACGAAATCTTTATCTTTATTATCTGTTAAATCAGCATTTGTATGGAAGTCTTGTCCATAGAAGTTTTGATTTAAATAGATTGTACCGTCCCAAGTAAATCCTAATGGTAAGTTACCTGCATACTCGATGTCCATACCGATAGTGTTCATGTAGTTAGACCCACCATCTTCTGGGAATGAGTGATATACTTTTGGAGCTAGTAATAATTTACTTAATAATGCTCCTTCATTTTTATATACTGTAAATCTTGCTTGGTACTCTAAGTTTTGAGAATCATTTTCTTCATCTCTGTATTGTACTCTTGAAGTAAACCAATCATTATGTTGATAGTAAGCTCTTAATCTTGTTTCAGTCCCGTTTTTAGAGTTTTTATTTCTATCTCCATTGCTCTCTAAATTATTATAATCTCTAATTCTTCCCTCTAACTTGAAGTTTTCAGTTGCTTGAACACCAAAAGTTGTCTCAAGTCTAGAGTACTTATTAGCTCCTCTATTCCATGTATCTTGGTTATCATCAGCTTCATTTGTAGCAGTGTTCCATCTGATGTCATCTCCATGACCTTCAGTTTCACCATACGCTCTATACTGTACTCCTACATATCCTGTTGGTTTAAATACAGGTGCAATAACCTCTTCAACTACAGGCTCAGCTACAACTATAATCTCTTTCGATACTTCAACTGGAGCTACAACAACCTCTTTGGCTTGAACTGCAGTTCCTACAACAAGTAAAGATCCTAAAAAAAGTGCTAATTTTTTCATAAAATCCCCTCCGATTTTTAATTGTGTTATTTTGAGAAATA
>JBOFRT010000345.1:0-1187 GCA_051651165.1 Cetobacterium sp. | reverse complement strand
ACCTATATTTTCAACTTTAAATAGATATTCTATATAACCTTCTGATGTATATCCCTTTAGTTTTTTATTTCCACTTTTATCTAAATAGCTCTCTACTTGGTAGGTTATCTTAGGCTCTGAACTATGTGATGAAATTTTATTATTGACCGTATGACTATCAATCAATATTTTTGATTCTATATCACTAACACTAAAATCATCTACATATATACTATATTTTTTTATAATCTTTTTACCTTTTCCCAAAGCAATTATATCTTTTAAACTAGTCTCATTTTTAGGAAAAGCTTTAACAACCTCGCCCTTCCAGTTTACTGCTTCACTTTTATCCACTAAAAACTCTAAAGGAATATTACTACCATTTCCTTTTCCACTATTTTTTATCTCTATCTCATATGTATACTCTTTTCCGGGAGAGTACTTTTCACTATTTAAAAACTTTACATCTAATTTATATGGCTCACTTTTAGTAACTAAACCTTTATATTCAATATCACCTAAAATGTTCTCATTTATTTTACCTTTAATCTCATAGATTAAGTTCTCTCCAAAAGGGATATCCATCTCATTTTGAATATTTTCTCTATTACTTTTAACCTCTATATTTGAAAGTAGTAGCTCTTTTTTTCCATTTAAAGTAAGTACTAAAATTTTATCTATACTCTCATCTAATTTGAAGTTATTCAAATATCCTGGCCCATCAGGTTCAACTACTACTTTATACTTTATGTAGTCTCCAGGAGAGTAAGTTTTTAAATCTACCTCTCTTTTTACTCTAGGTTTTGAACCTAAAACTTCCCCTTTATATGTTCTTTTTTCTAAAAGTTGATTATCCTCATAAATTGTAACTATATTTTTTATCTCTTGAGATAAAAGTCTTGGATTTGGTGTAGCTACAATCTCATATTTTATACTCTCCTCTGGAAGTAACTCTACAATCTTATCATCTAGAAGATCTTTATCTCCTGTACTAATTTTTTCACCATTTTTATATATCTCCCAAGAAGTAAACGCCTCTCCTTCAACATCTAAAAAACCTTCACCATTATTGGCTAACTGTCCTCTAATTTTTGTTAAATCATTCACTATCTGAATATCTCTTTTCGAACTATTTTCATAGTTTGAAATTACAATATCATATGTAAAGGTCTTTAGTGGATTAATCTCCCTACCGTAGAGAGTTTCTA
>JBOFRT010000344.1:0-1191 GCA_051651165.1 Cetobacterium sp. | reverse complement strand
AATTCTAATGCATTTCTAATACGTTCTAATATACAAACACGTGAAGTTAATAAACATTTTTGTGAGAGTTTAAAGAATCATTTTTTGCTTAGAAATAGTTATATTAGCTTGGAAAGAGTTGATATCCCCTTTACATATTACATGGAAAATAGTTTTGATTTTAATAGCCATTCAAATATTTACAAGATTTTAGGTGAAGTTCATAAAAAAAAGAAACCAAAAGGGGTTCAAAAAACATATGGTGAATTACTATCTAATAAACATGAAACTATTATTTATTCTGATACAAAAACATTAAGTGGATATAATTCAAAAGTAATGATTTACAATCAGTATCAAAACTTATTGTCTAAAACACCAGATGGAGATGAAATTGAAGTTTTATTAAATAATTTTGAAGATTTAAAAGGTAGAATTAGAATAGAAGCTTCTAAAAGAATTAGGAGAAATTGTTTTACAAATTTTGAATTCTCTACTTTTGATATATTGGCTGAATATTTACCAAGTTTTAAAAAAGAAGTATTTACAAATTTTTTAAACTTTAAGATTATAGATCAAATTTACGAAGAAAAAAAATGTCTACTCATTAATTTACTTAAAGAACAAAAAGCGTTAGGAAATTTTAATTATGAAGTAATCATACTTAGAAATACAAGTCATATATATGACTATGAAATTTTAAGAAGAGCATTTAATATTTTTATTAAGAATAAAAAGACTCGGGAAAGTGCAGTAACAAGAGTAAGAAAAATTCTAAATAAGTATTCAGAAAAAGAAAATATAATTGTAATGGATATCTATTCTATATTGGAAGATATTGCAGAATGTGTTGAAAAATATTATATTATAGACTATACTTTTGGATGGTTGTAATTTTATTTTTTTTATTGTATATGTATGGTGTAAATTATCTCCTATACATAGTATAGGAGATAAAAATAAGTTTGTCAAGATATAAGGTATAAAAATATTCTAATTAAGTGTTATTTTATATTGTGCGATTAATTCGAAGAAGTCTTGAAAAAATTAGTGATTTAAGCTATACTTTATTGATAAATATTAAAATAAATAATAGGGAGAGATTAATATGACTAAGCAAGAGTTTATAGCTTTATATCAAGATAAAATGGAGATAGCAACAAAAAGAGATGCAGAGAGATTAGTAAATGGATTCTTTTCAACTTTAGAAGA
>JBOFRT010000343.1:0-1882 GCA_051651165.1 Cetobacterium sp. | reverse complement strand
AGAAGTCGTAGAAGAGGAGGTTCCCTATATTTAAGAGCTGAATTAGAGAGTTTAACTTTAAGAAACAGAGTTGAATATAGAGAAGACAAAGGTTCAGAAGATATAGAGCAGTATTTAACAACGAACTCTTTTACGTATAGATATAACAAAGAGTATACTTTTGCAGGGAAAGTCAATTATTCATTTACAGATGATAGTTTTAAAACTAGTTATTTAGAGAGTAGTATGGGGCTTGCTTATAGACCTATAGACAATGATAGGTTAAACTATCTATCGAGATATACAGTAATATTAGATAAGGATAGTAAAACTAATAAGGATTTTAGTGCTCACATAGGGGAGTTTGAAACAATCTACTCCTTTACAAGGTCCTTTGATATATCTATGAAAAATGGGTATAGACGTGAGAAAAATAAGTATTTAAATGATCTTTATATGTTAGGGTTTAAGGCTAACTACAGTGTAATGAATAGTTGGGAAGTTTTTGGACAGTATCAGTGGTTAGTAGACCGTGCTAATGAGGACGTTCTAAGTGGAGCTATCTTTGGAGTTTATAAAAATATAGATAGAAACATGAAGCTAGGAGGGGGATATAACTTCTCTGGGTTCAAGGACTCTTTAGGTGAACAGGACTATAAAACTACAGGATGGTTTTTAAATATAATTGGGACTATGTAAAAATTATAGTAAAATTCACGAAATTTCGTTAATATTTGAAAAATTCACGAAAAACTGATAATATATATATGAGGTGATTTTTATGAATTTTAAAGATTATTTAAAAGAAAAAGGAATTTCTTTATTGAAATTATCAAAAGATACAGGGATTCCATACTCTACTTTAGTTAGTGGAATTGAAAAGCCAGAGAGTATGAGAGTTGAAAATTTATATAAAATATCACAGTATTTAGATAAAACTTTAGATGAAGTTTTTAAAATTTTAAATGATAAAGAGGAAAAGACTTTAGCAGGTATACTAAAAGAGCAAAAAAATATGAAGCTAAAGGGAAATATATATCACTATACTCAAATAAAATTTGCATATAATACCAATAGAATTGAGGGAAGTAAACTAAGTGAAGATGAAACTAGATTTATTTTTGAAACAAATACACTTATTTCAAAAGATGAGACACAGAATGTGGATGACATTGTAGAGACCGCAAATCACTTTTATCTTTTTGATTATATGCTTGATAAAGTAGATGTTGTTTTGAGTCAAGATTTAATAAAAGAGTATCATAAAATACTGAAGAGTGGAACTGAGGACTCTAGAAAAGGTTGGTTTAAAGTAGGAGAGTATAAATCTTTACCAAATGAGGTTGGTGGAAAGGAAACTGCGAAACCAAAAGATGTTGAAAAAGAGATAAAAAAACTTTTATTATGGTATAGTTCTTTAGAAACTGTAACATTTAAAGATATAGTGGAATTTCACTATAGATTTGAAAAAATTCACCCTTTTCAAGATGGAAATGGAAGAGTTGGAAGAGCTTTAATGTTTAAAGAGTGTTTAAAGAATAATATTGTTCCTTTTATTATAGAGGATAGTTTTAAAGCTTTTTACTATAGAGGGCTTTCAAACTATGAAGAGGAGAAAGGATTTCTAGAAGAGACTTGTTTAGCTATGCAAGATAATTATAAAGAAGTTATAAAAAAATTTTTAAATTAAAAAAGAGAGATTTCGGGGAAGGGGCCGAAATCTCTCTTTTTTTGTTTATTTTCTAACCATTTATTCTGAGATATTTTAGAATTTCTTTTTTTTATTTTAAAAAATAAAAAGAGGGTAACTGGACGTGTTACTCCTCTTTTTGGTTTACTAATAATTTCTGTTAATTGAATTATACGCTTTTTCCGTACAAAAATCAAGTTATCTAAGGTTTAT
>JBOFRT010000342.1:0-2393 GCA_051651165.1 Cetobacterium sp. | reverse complement strand
GTAAGGAGGTAAGACTGTGGGACAAAAAGTAGACCCTAGAGGACTGAGACTTGGAATAACAAGAACTTGGGATTCTATCTGGTATGCAGATAAAAAAGAATACGCAAAGTTCTTCCATGAAGATACAAAGATCAGAGATATGATCAAGAAGAACTACTTCCACGCGGGAATTTCGAAGGTAAAAATCGAGAGAACTTCTCCATCACACGTTGTAGTTTTAATACACACAGCTAAAGCTGGTATAATCATCGGAAGAAAAGGTTCTGAAATAGAATCTTTAAGAGCTAAACTTGAAACATTAACTGGAAGAAAAGTTACAGTTAAAGTTCAAGAAGTTAAAGAATTTAACAAAGATGCAACTTTAGTTGCTGAAAATATTGCTACATCTATCGAGAAAAGGGTAGCATATAAGAGAGCAATAAGCCAAGCTGTTATGAGAGCAATGAAGTCTGGAGCAAAAGGAATCAAAGTTATGGTTTCTGGAAGATTAAATGGTGCTGAGATCGCAAGATCTGAGTGGGTAGTAGAAGGAAAAGTACCTCTACATACATTAAGAGCCGATATCGACTACGCAACAGCTACAGCTCATACAACTTATGGAGCTCTTGGAATCAAGGTTTGGATCTTCCACGGTGAAGTACTTCCAACTAAGAAGGAAGGAGGGGAAGCGTAATCATGTTAATGCCTAAAAGAACAAAACATAAAAAAATGTTTAGAGGAAGAATGAAGGGTACAGCTCAAAGAGGTAACACTGTTGCTTTCGGAGATTACGGATTACAAGCCCTTGAACCAGCATGGATAACAAACAGACAGATTGAATCTTGTAGAGTTGGAATCAACAGAACATTCAAAAGAGAAGGTAAAACTTTCATTAGAATATTCCCAGATAAGCCAATCACTGCTAGACCAGCTGGAGTGAGAATGGGTAAAGGTAAAGGAAACGTAGAAGGTTGGGTAGCAGTAGTTAAACCTGGAAGAATAATGTTCGAGGTATCTGGTGTTACTGAAGAGAAAGCTATAGCAGCTTTAAGAAAAGCTTCTATGAAACTTCCTATTAGATGTAAGATTGTAAAAAGAGAGAATGGTGGTGAGAACTAATGAGAGCTAAGGAAATAAGAGAAATATCTACTGAAGACTTAGTAGTAAAGTGTAAAGAGCTTAAGGAAGAATTATTCAACCTAAAGTTCCAACTATCATTAGGACAAGTAACTAACACTGCTAAGATAAGAGAAGTAAGAAGAGAGATCGCAAGAATAAACACTATATTAAACGAAAGATAATTAAATCTTTTGTTTACAATATAGATTCTTAAGAAGAGGAGGTCAAAATCTTGAGAAACGAGAGAAAAGTAAGAGAAGGAATCGTTGTTTCAGATAAGATGGACAAGACGATAGTTGTTGCTATCGAAACAATGACATTACACCCAATCTACAAAAAGAGAGTTAAGAAGACTATGAAGTTCAAATCACACGATGAGAACAACGTAGCTCAAACTGGAGATAAAGTAAGAATCATGGAAACTAGACCATTATCAAGAGATAAGAGATGGAGACTAGTTGATATTATAGAGAAAGCTAAATAATAATCCAAATTATTGTTGAGAGGAGGATAATTTAATGGTACAACAACAAACTATCCTTAATGTTGCTGATAACTCGGGAGCTAAAAAACTTATGGTTATAAGAGTTCTTGGAGGATCTAGAAGAAGATTCGGTAGAATCGGTGACATTGTTGTGGCATCAGTTAAGGAAGCAATACCTGGTGGAAACGTTAAAAAAGGAGACGTAGTAAAAGCAGTTATTGTTAGAACTAGAAAAGAATTAAGAAGAGAAGATGGATCATACATCAAGTTTGATGATAATGCAGCTGTTGTTTTAAACAACAACAACGATCCAAAAGCAACGAGAATATTCGGACCAGTTGCAAGAGAATTAAGAGCTAAAGACTTCATGAAGATAGTATCACTAGCTCCAGAAGTAATATAATTGAGAGAGGAGGCTAATTGTCGTGGCTAAACCTAAGATTAAATTTGTACCAGAGTCATTACATGTAAAAACTGGAGATACAGTTTTCGTAATATCTGGAAAAGATAAAGGTAAAACAGGTAAGGTAGTAAAAGTGTTCCCTAAAAAAGGAAAAATCGTTGTTGAGAACATCAACATGGTTACAAAGCACATGAAACCTTCACAAATAAACCCACAAGGTGGAGTTGTAACTAAACCAGCTCCAATGTTCTCTTCAAAAGTAATGTTATTTGATGAGAAAGCTGGTAAACCAACTAGAGTTGGATACAAGTTTGTGGACGGTAAAAAAGTAAGATACTCTAAAGTATCTGGAGAAACTTTATAAGAGAGGAGGAGAACGTAAGTGTCTAAATACGTTTCTAGATATCA
>JBOFRT010000341.1:0-2055 GCA_051651165.1 Cetobacterium sp. | reverse complement strand
AATATTAACATACTAAATGAACATATTGTTTTGAACCAGTGTAGTCAAAATAAAGAACACACCTGCAGTAACGGAAGGAAAGTCACTGGTCACTTCCCCACTGGTTTCCGGAGCCCTGACATGAGAGACACCTGTCTTCCGACTCTGGCTGAGACTGGGACCTGCTGTAGCAAAAAAGCTGTTGCTTTTTACACTCAATGAAACAAACTTTACCTGAAGCTAGGCACAGGTATGTAATAATAACCTCAGATATGTTCTAATTCAGACCTATGACTTGTGATCATTTTGTATACCATTTCAAGATGCAAAACTAGATCTGGAGATAAAGTCTACAATTTAATAAACATGAATGTAAAAAAAAATCTGACCTCTTCGTTTTCGGGATGATCTGGGCCTGCCGTAAATAATGTTTCCATCACTGTCCCTCTTAATCCACCTAACCTCTTGCTTCCTGTTTGATGGCTGGCTGGTGGATAGATGACTGATGGAAGGCTGAGTGGTGGATGGTTCTGCTTTCTGGTGCATGCTAATGTGCTGTTCAAGCTCTCGGAGGTGAGCCTGATATGCAGCCTGATTGACAAGGTCACTAATCTCCTTCTGGCGATGGTCCATCTCAGGATCGGACACGGCACACAATATAAACACACTATAAACACACAGGGACAAACGAAAACAAACAAAAACACCACTCAAAGGGGAGGGAGGAGAGACAGTAAAACCTCAAGAGAGAGAGAAAAAACACAATACAACAGTAGAGAAAGTAACAAGACAAATGTGGCTCTTAAAAGAGCCTTTTTAAAAAAAAAAAAAAAGTTGCTGCTAATATGTATTAAGATGAGGGATAAGATGAGATTAAGGAACCTGCAGAGAAAGAGAACAACAAACTAAAATAGAATAGATCAACAAACTACATATTACAATAAAAATAACTACTAGGCTAAGACGTCTAATATAATATATATATATATATATATATATATATAATAATGTCTAATGCTCCTCTTATTTATTCATGCAATCACAATATCATAAAAAATGAATGACTTTAAAAAGAAGTCATTGTGTGAGCAAGGGTTCTTCTATCATTATATTTTTAACCCATCCTTTTGTTCTGACTTAAATCAAATTGATAAACAAACAGGAATAACGTGATCAGGGTACTTGTAAACTTTGACTTGCCAGACTTAAAACCGTTAAAAACCTTATTTGACTGTTGTAGGCTACTTACCGTGGTGGAATCACGATGGTTTCTGGGATCGTTGCACACAGTGTGACGCATTGCACAAAATTGCGCCAAAATATCAATCATAATGAAAAAGTACAGTCTTAATATTTTATATCCTTGCTTGAACATTTAAAAGAATCAGCATGAATGTCTGAGTGAAGGAAACACGGGAATATGTAGCCATTACATTAAAACACATCACTTCCCAGAATGCATCCACCTCTTTGCCAGGCTGCGGATGGCCATATAATATTAATACAAACATTTCTGCAGTATGCTATTTAATTTATCACAACTTCATAATCAGTACTGAGAAAGAAATATCCATATAGTATAATAGTCATAATATCCATACAGAATTCTAGGACAGAGTCCTGGTGTTGTTTACCCATAGCGACGGTTGCTATATGTCGCTGGATGAGAGACACAACCAAATAAAAAAAGAAAGGAAAAAAAGTACAATTATAAAATATCTCACCTAAATGAAGACATGAGGGACTTGTATTCAAATCTATCGGAGGCCCCTCCACGGTGCAACGCGACGAAGAGGGGTACCATGTGGGGGAAGGGCGATCTCAGTCAGGCGGTGGGGGAAGGGCGGGCTGCTTGACCTTGTAAAAGTGTTTTAAAAACGCATGGCCACAACAGATTTATACATCATTGGAGAAGCACTTCTGATTAACTCTCTAACTCTCAGTCAGGCGGTGGGGGAAGGGCGGGCTGAGCGAGAGCGATCAGAGGCTTGGGGGGAGGGGTGCGAGTCACAGCAGACTGTCAGCTTTCAATTAGGGTTTGACATCCAATGGCTTTTAAAATCAAAGTTAGAACAA
>JBOFRT010000340.1:0-7417 GCA_051651165.1 Cetobacterium sp. | reverse complement strand
AAAACTCCTGATAAAAAAATAGACCACCCCTATCCAATCATAATGATTAGATAAGGGTGGTCCTTGACTCATCCTCTTATACCAATTCTATTCAATTCAAGTAATTAATAAAAATTGAATTTAATATGGGTGGGTATCCTTGACCCTACTCATCATATTAAAATATTATTTTTACTTGTATAATTTATGTACTTACTTTATGCTTACTAATTTTGTTGGAGCTATTGTTAAAAATACTCTTCCAGATGCTTCTTTTTCTAATTGAATAGAAACCTTTCTCTCATTCTGAAGGTTATTTCCTATTTCCATTAGAATTTCTTGAATTTTTTCATTAAATTTTTCCATTTTAACCCCCTTTATTAAACACAAGGTCTTTTACGGGAAATAGATTACACTAAAAATGTAAAAATTGCAAGATAAATTTTTTTATTACTTTTTAAGCTCAACAAGTTTTTTTTTTAATTCTTCTCTTTGAATATGGTATTCTGACTTTTCTGGACTTAACTCTATTGCTTTTGTATAATCTAATAAAGCTTCCTTTAATTTATTTTGTTTTTCATACACTAATCCTCTATTAAAATAATATACTGAATTATTTGAATCTAACTCTATTGCTTTTGTATAATCTAATAAAGCTTCTTCCAATCTATTCATCTCTTTATTTAATATACCTTTTATATTAAATATACCTGAATTATTTGAATCTAATTCTGATGCTTTTATACAATCTAATAAAGCTTCTTCCAATCTATTCATCTCTTTATTTAATATACCTCTTTGAAAATAATATCCTGACTTTTGAGAATTTAACTCTATTGCCTTTGTATAATCTAACAAAGCTTCTTCTAATCTATTCATCTCTTTGTTTAATATACCTCTATTAAAATAATATACTGAATTATTTGAATCTAACTCTATTGCCTTTGTATAATCTAACAAAGCTTCTTCTAATCTATTCATCTCTTTATTTAATATACCTCTTATAATATAATATCTTGACTTTTCCGAACTTAATTCTATTGCCTTTGTATAATCTAATAGAGCTTCTTCTAATCTATTCATCTCTGTATTTAATAGACCTCTTTGAAGATAATATCCTGACTTTTGAGAATCTAGTTCTATTGCCTTTGTATAATCTAATAAAGCTTCTTCTAGTTTATTTTGATTTTTGAATATTATTCCTCTATTTGAATAATATATTGAATTATTTGGATTTAACTCTATTGCTTTTGTGCAATTTTTTAATGCTTCTTCTGGTTTATTCAAATTATCGTATAATCTGCCTTTTATAATATATATTTCCGAATTATCCTTATCTAGTTCTGATGCTCTTATATAATCTGATAAAGCTTCTTCTAGTTTATTTTGATTTCTAAATACTATTCCTCTATTTGAATAATATATTGAATTATTTGGATTTAGCTCTATTGCTTTTGTGTAATTTTTTAATGCCTTTTTTGGTTTGTTTAAATCATCATATAGTATACCTTTTATATTGTATATTTCCGAATTATCTTTATCTAATTCTGATGCTTTTATATAATCTGATAAAGCTTCTTCTAATTTATTTTGATTTCTGAATACTCTCCCTCTGTTTGAATAATATATTGAATTATTTGGATTTAGCTCTATTGCTCTTGTGTAATTTTTTAATGCCTCTTCTGGTTTGTTTAAATCATCATATAGTACACCCTTTATATTATATATTTCAGAATTATCTTTATCTAATTCTGATGCTTTTATATAATCTGATAAAGCTTCTTCTAATTTATTTTGATTTCTGAATGTTGCCCCTCTGTTAAAATAATATATTGAGTTGTTTGGGTTTAGTTCTATTGCTCTTGTGTAATTTTTTAATGCCTCTTCTGGTTTATTTAAATTATTACATAGTACACCTTTTATATTATATATTTCAGAATTATCTTTATCTAATTCTGATGCTTTTATAAAATCTGATAAAGCTTCTTCTAATTTATTTTGATTTCTATACACAACTCCTCTGTTAAAATAATATATTGAGTTATTTAGGTTTAATTCTATTGCTCTTGTATAATTTTTTAATGCTTCTTCTGGTTTATTTAAATCATCAGATAATATGCCTCTAAAATTATATATATCAGAATTATCCTTGTCTAATTCTGATGCTTTTATGCAGTCGACTAATGCTTCCTCCAATTTATTCTGTCTTTTATATATTATCCCTCTACTAACATAATATGTTGAATTATTTGGATTTAATTCTATTGCCTTTGTATAATCTAGTAGTGCTTCTTCTAGTTTATTTAACTTTTCATTTGCTACTCCTCTATTAAAATAATATACTGAGTTAGTTAAGTATAATTCTATTGCTTTTGTATAATCTAATAGAGCCTCTTCTAATTTATTTAAATCTTGATGTAATAAACCTTTCATATTATATATTCCTGAATTTATTTCATCTAATTCGGATGTTTTAGTATTTTTTTGTGAATTTAATTCTATTGCTTTTGTAAAATCTGATAAAGCTTCCTCTAGTTTATTTTGTTTTTTATATACTACCCCTCTATTACTATAGTATGTGTAATTATCTGATTCTAATTCTATTGCTCTTGTATAATTTTTTAGTGCTTCTTCCAGTTTATTTAAATCATCACATAATACACCTATTGTATGATATATTTCTGAATCATTTTCACCTAATTCTGATGCTTTTATAAAATCTGATAAAGCTTCTTCTAGTTCATTTTGTTTTTTGTATACTATTCCTCTATTCCAATAATATATTGGATTATCTGGTTTTAATTCTATTGCTTTCATATAATTTTTTAGTGCTTCTTCCGGTTTATTTAAATCATCATATAATACGCCTTTCGTATTATATATTTCTGAATTTTTTTCATCTAATTCTAATGCTTTTATACAATCAGCTAATGCTTCTTCCAATCTATTCTGTTTTTTATATACTATCCCTCTATTCAAATAATATATTGAATTATTTGAATTTAGTTCTATTGCCTTATTGTAATCCAATACGGCCTCTTCTAATTTTTCTAACTCTAAATCTATTTCACCTTTCAGACCATATATTTCTGATGTTTTCGAATCTACTAAATTATTTGATTCCATTAATTCGATTGCTTCGATAATATCAAGCAAAGCTTTTTGGGGCTTATTATCAAACTTATATACAAGTCCTCTATATGCATATTTTAAATAATCTTTATTGTCCAATTCTAAAGATTGATTTAAATATTTTAATGCTTTTTTATTATCATCCATTCGTAAACATGTTATTCCTAATAATGCAAAAATATCAGCATCACTATTTACTTCATTTGCATTTAAAGTTATATTTTTTACTAATTCTTCTTCATCTCTATTTTTTATATTTAATTTATATTTTTTCAATTGTAATTCGAAATAATCATTTTCTAATGTTATGTTATCATTTAATAAAGATAATCCTTTTTTATAACTTTCTATTGCTTCTTCAAACTTTTCTAAATGATCTTTAATTATCCCAACTAATATATATGCACGCCTATTATTTGGATTAACTTTTATACTTTCATTATAATCTTCAATTGCTCCTATATAATCTTCTTTATTTTCTTTTATTTTTCCTCTATTTATATAAAATAAATAATTTTTTTCATCCAATGAAATAGCGTTTGTTAAATCTTCCATTGCCTCATCATATTGTTTTAAATCATTTTTTAGTTTAGCTCTATATGAATAAAGCATTGCATTTTTTTCATCTTTTTCAATACCTTCATTACAAATTTTTAAAGCTTTTTCAGTTTCTTTTTTTGACTCTATTCTTGCCATTTTCAAATAAATCAATCCATTTTTTGTATCTGATTTTAATATTTCTTTATAGTCTAACATAGCTTGAATATCTTTATTTAATTTTTCATACAGTTTAGCTCTATGATAATAAACTTTTAAATTACTATTATCTTTTTCTATTAAATTATCATAAATTTTTAAAGCTTCACTTAACTTATTTTGTTTTTCTAATATCCAACCTTTTAATAAAAATACATTTACTTTATATTCTAAAGAGACCATACTATAATTATTTTCTAGTTTTTCAACAATTTTATTAATTATATTTTCTTTTTCTTTATAATTTTCTTCTTGAATAATTTCTATTATCTCATTACTTAATCTTGTTTCTAGTGATAGAATTTTTATTTCTTTTATATTTCCATCTATTATTTTTATCTCCTCAACTAAATTTCTTTTTATTTGTTCGCTCTCTTGTGTTATCATTTTTTTTGCTTCTAAATAGATTTCATATAATATATTTTCTTTTATTTTTTCTATTTTTTCTAATTCTTTATTTAAAATTTTATCCATTTCTTCTTTTTTTTTATCAAAACTCAACTCTGCTTTATCAACTAATGAATTAATTTTATTTTTATCATATATTTTCATGACTCCCAACAGAGCTAAAGTTATTATAAATATTTTCTCTATAAAATATATTAAGGAATCATATGATTCCTTATAATAAGCCTTTATTTCTTTATTTAAATCTTTTATATTTTCTACTTCTTTATCTTTTAATTTATTTATTTCTTTTGTATTATTTTCAATATCTATACTTAATTTTTTATTATTTAATTGTTCTTCTATTTTATTTACTCTTTCAATTAAATCCATATTTTCTTGTTTTTGGGAAAATGCTAATGTTGAAAAACATATTATTAATAAAAACAAATTAATTTTCTTTCTCACAAAATACTCCTTTAAATATTAAAATATTTCCATTTATTTTGTTATTTATTTTTAAAATTCTTTATTAGTATTCACTTTTATTTTACTTTGATCTAGTTTTAACTAATAAAATTGCTCTTATCGAATTATAATACAAATAAAATAAATACTCTATAACCTCAATCGATTCTATCTTTGTTTTATCTAGTTCTGTATGTCTTATCATAAACTCATTATTTGCTATTCTTGTCATTTTCATCAAATCTGTTTCAAAAAAAATATTTTCTTTATCAATTGATTTTGATATTTTTTTTACAGACTCCTTTTTATCTTCTGGATTTTCTAACATTTTTATTCTTTCATATGCATCTACTAGTTTATTTAATGCAATTCTTTGTTCCTTTATATCTCTACTTTTAAACTTTTCTAATGCTATTTGTATAAATTCTTTTATTTCTTTATCAAAACAATTAAAACTATCTAAAAATAATTCATTAAGTTCTTCTGAATGAAGAGCTTTTATTTCTCCCATAGTTAAATTGTAATTCATCTTAAAATTTTTAAATATTTTATTAATTTGTAAAGTAAACTCATATCTTATATTGGAAATTGTAGTTCCTTTAGGAGTATTATTTGGAGGAACCTCTATGATTTGGTACATAGCTTCTATCAAATCAAATATTTCTTCATCGTTTAACTTTTTTTCTAAGGGAAATGGCTTTATACCTATCTGTGATGCTATTTTCAAATTTATTAAATAATCACTTAATGAATAATCGTAACCATCCCTTTCCATACAACTCCAAAAATACCCTTCCTCTGTTAAATTTATAAAATAAGAACTTAATGCTATCCAAAATTTCTCTGTAACTTTATGAGTTTTTTCGGCATTTCGTAGTGAATACATTAAATTATTCCTCCTTCTTTTATTTAGTATGTTATAAAATAACTATTTTTAATTTTATATATTCTCGTCTATAAACTTCCAAAGCTTTTTTTTCACTTAAACTTTTGTTTTTTCAGTTAAATTTCCTTCTAATGTCATTTTATTATTAGTCACTGTCCATCATTCTCTTAATCTCACATTTCGCTCCATAAATTAGTTCAAGTATCTATCTTTTTTTAATTTTCTTCTGCATTCAATAACTATTCCATGACATACTAAATCTGAATATTCGTCTGTTGGTACTATTATCTAGGTTATCACTCATTAAAACTTTTTTATCTTCAGAAATTTATAAAACATACATTATATTTTTTATAAAGTCTATTTTTTACAATTCTCTTTACGATATTAACTATTTTAGCTTCATAATAATCTTAAACAATTTTCAATTCTTTTTAGTATTCAGCAACTCAAACTACTCATTATCATAACAATATACTTTCTCATCTAAAACACTTACTAATGTTTTAGGTTTTTTTATTTTTATTATGGAATTTTTAAATAATTTTTGCCTTATTGAAAATGCGAATTCCGATGGCTCTTCATCTTCTTTTATTGCTTTTTCTAATTCTTCTAAAAGATATGTTGAAACTATTTCAAGTGGTATATCACATTCTAAATAACATGCTTTTCCTTCATTAGCTAAAAAATTTCTAACAATATCAGTTTTCTTATATTTCAATAAGATACCATGTAATACTTCACTTCCATAAATTATATAATGATTACAATTTCTTAATAATTCTTCTTCAGATAAACAAAACCATATCTTCCCTTCGGTCGTATTTAAATCATCTCTAAAATCATATTTTTCTAAGTTTATATCAATCCCTAATTTAGATTTAAAATCTAAAATTTTTTCTATTAAATATTCTTTAGTTAATGGATTCAATCCATTTTCAAATTGATTTTCTTTATAAATTTTACAACCATGATAAGCCTTTATGTAATCAAAATTTTTATTTAATGGTAATAATTCATTTTTCTTTTGTAAATCTATTTTTTTTAAGTCAAAAACTCTTTTCATTATTCCCCCAAAATTTCATCTTCTTCTAAATTTTCTTCTACACTCAATAACTATTCCATGACAAATTAAATCTGAGTATTCATCTAATGGAACTATTATATCTTCAAATTTAACTCGATCAGGATTATCACTCATCAAAACTACATATTTTTCTTTTATAACAACCCTCTTTATAAAAGTTTGACCATTATAAGTAACAACACAAATTTGATTATTCATGTTTTTATCACTACACTCTGGATCTACTATGGCAAAATCTCCATCTAATAAGGTTGGAAACATCGATTCTCCATAAACCTCTGCTATAAAGGCACCTTTTGGAAAATCTTCACCTGGAATAGATACCAAAAATTCTGTTCTAATTATGTTCTCCATATTTATATAGCCATTTCCTGCTGCTGCTTTTCCATAAACAGGAAGTTTTACCATTTGAACTTGAGCTATTTTTTCTTCATTAATACTATTTTTTTCATCTAATTTTTTCTTTATACTTTCTGGTGATTTTTCATAATCTAACTTTAATAGTAACTCTTTTTTTTCATCTTCAGAAATTTCTAACGCATCCATTATCTTTTTTATAGAGTCTATTTTTTTTACAATTCCCTTTTCTATATCGGCTATATTTGTATGTGAAAATCCAACTTTATACGCTAAATGTCTTAATGATATTTTTTTCTCTTTTCTTCTATTTTTTAATCTTTCACCTACTGTCATAATCAGCCTCCTTATATTGATTTTACTAT
>JBOFRT010000339.1:0-14046 GCA_051651165.1 Cetobacterium sp. | reverse complement strand
ACAATTAAATAATGATTGGCAACGATAGCTATGGAGGTACACCCAGTAACATTTCGAACCTGGAAGTTAAGCCCATAAACGCTGAAAGTACTTGGGGGGCAGCCCCCTGGGAGGATAGGAAGTTGCCAATCTTTTTTTATTTTTTGCAAAAATAAAAAAGAGATCCAAATTTAGAATCCCCTTTCATTAAACTCTTCTAAAGATGTATTTAATCTTTTTAAAAGAGAAACTAAAAGAACTAACTCCTCTTCACTAAATAACCCTTTAAATCTTTCTTGTAATTCAGGTAAAAAATTATCTACAAATTTTATTGCCTTTTTTCCATCTTCAATAAGGTATAATCCTTTTTTTCTTTTATCCAAAGCTTTTTTTTCAATTAATCCTTTATCTTCTAGATTGGTAACATATTTAGTCACTAAAGATTTTTCAAGATGCTTTAATTTTGCAATATCATATTGTGTTATTCCAGGATTTTCATAAATTATTCTAAGATACATACTTTCAGTTTTGGTTATTTCTAATTCGGAAAGTAGATTATCAAATAAAAAATTAATCTCTTTATTAATTGCAGAGATTAAAGGAATTGCTCCTCTTTTATTACTCATAAAAATCACCTCATTTAAATTTATATTTTATAATACTCTTTATTTTATAAAAAGTAAACAAAAAGGGTGAATAGTTCATAGGTGAACACTCCATCTATTTATTTGTTTGAAAATAGATTAAAATAAATTATGAAAAAGAGATGAGACATATTTTAGCCACAAATATTTAGTAAAATATTAGTAATAAAAAATGCTCAATTAATAGGAGGAAAGAAAAATGAGAAAAATGAATATGATGGTTTTAGTTGGAAGTTTATTAATGGGAACAATGGCTTTTGCAGAAAGAGAAGTAGAATTTGATTATAAAAAGAACTTAGAGGAAAGAAATCAAAGAGATCAAAAAAATATAGAAGCCTACGCTGAAAGTAATAATGTTTCAATAGAAGTAGCGGCTCAAAAATATTATCAAAAATTACAACAAGAGTTTAAAAATAATGAAGCTTTGAGACAAGAGATGATAAAAAATAGTAGTGATCAAGATTAAATTTAACTTCACATATTGTTTGATAATCAAATTTTTGTGAAAAAAATGTATTTTTTTCAACCAAAATATCTTGACTTTTTCCATTTTATTAGGTATATTACTTAGTATAAAGAAACATAAAAATTCAGGAGGTATTTGGTTATGCATATAATAGATAAAGACACTTGTATTGGTTGTGGAGCTTGCGAAGGAACTTGTCCAGTATCAGCAATATCAGCTGACACAAACGGAAAATATGAAATTGGAGAGGCTTGTGTAGACTGTGGAGCTTGCGCAGGAGTTTGTCCAGTATCAGCAATAACAGCATAGTTAAAACGATACTTTAAAGCTTAGGGAAAACCTAAGCTTTATTTTTTTTTGATTTTTTTGTATACTTAAAGAAAAAGGATGGTGTTCTGATGAGTTTAAACAAAAGTCAAAAAGAAGCGGTTCAAACTATTGAAGGGCCATTATTAATAATAGCCGGACCTGGGTCTGGAAAAACTAAGACCTTAGTTGAAAGAATGGTTTATATGATAAAAGAGAAGAATATAAAACCAGAAGAGATTCTTATTTCAACTTTTACAGAGAGGGCAGCAAGAGAACTTTCAACTAGAGTTATAAATAGATTAAAAGATGAAAATTTTCATATTGAAGGTATGTATATAGGAACCCTTCATTCAATCTGTTTAAAGATTATAGATGAAAATATAGAATTATGTAGATTAAAAAAAGGGTATAGAGTTTTAGATAATGTCGATCAAAAGTTTTTTATATTTTCAAAGTTAAAATATTTTAAAAACATAGATGGTTTTAAAATGTTTTTTGAAAAAAAAGAATATTTAACTAATTGGAAAATAGGTGAAATTTTAATAAAATGGTTTAATAAATTTAGTGAAGAGGGATTAGAGCTAACTGATGACAGCTTTTTATCAAAAGCTTATAGAGATTATGAAAAGATGTTAGAAGAAGAAAATGTTATTGATTTTTCAAGTATTCAAAAAGAAGCCTTTAGAGTTTTAAAAAATAATGAAGTCGCTTTAAAAGCTTTTACAGATAAGATTAAATATATAATGATTGATGAATACCAGGATACAAATACAATTCAAGAAAAATTAATTTTTTTAATAGCAGGAGAAACACAGAACATCTGTGTTGTTGGTGATGATGATCAGGGTATTTATAGATTTAGAGGAGCTACTATAAGAAATATACTTCAATTTGAAGAAAGAGTTGGAAAAGAGTGTAAAGTTATAAAGCTAGAAGTGAACTATAGATCAGAGAAGGATATTGTTAGGTTCTGTAAAGATTGGATTCATAGTTTATACTGGGATAAATTTAGACATTCAAAAGAGTTAGTTGTTCCAGAGGAAAAAGATGAGGATAAAACAAGAGTCGTAAGATTATCTGTAGAGGATTCGGAAAGTAAATGGCAAGAGAGAGTTGCTAACTTTTTAATATTTTTGAAAAATTCTAAAAAGATTGACGATTACAATCAAGTTGCATTTTTATTTAGATCTGTTCGAAATAAAAGAATTATTTCGTTGGCTCATTATTTAGAATATAGAGGTATCGGTGTTTATTCTCCAAGATCAAATCTATTTTTCAGTAGAGATGAAATTATAATGGTAGTCGGAGTTTTTTTATACATCCTATCTAGACCTGAAAGCAAAATTTATAATAACGAATATAAATTGGATATTTTAGATTACTATAAAAAATGTTTAAATGTTGTGGAGAAAAAAATAAAATCAGATGAACTTTTTAAAGATGAAATAAACCAATTAAAAGAGCAATATAAACTAGAGAGGAATAATGGAGCTTTGTTAGAGCTTTATTATAAAATTATTGGATTAAGTTTATTTAAAGAGAGATTTGAAAATAAAGCAGAGGGAGTTCTAGGGAATAGAGAGCTTTATAACTTTGGAATATTTTCAAAAATAGTTCAAAAAGCAGATCAAATATCTGGAGTTTTAAAAATAAAAAATGACAATATATTAAAAGTGGGAGATTATTTTTTCACAATGCATTTGAAATTTTTAAAACAAAATGGTGTAGATGAGTATGAGGATATTAAAGAGTATGCCCCAAAAGGAGCGGTTTCATTTTTAACAATCCATCAGTCAAAGGGATTAGAATTTCCAATTGTTATAGTTGGGTCTTTAGAAAGTGTTCCAGAGGGAGATAGAGAAGAGGATGAAGAGTTAGAAAAAAGATATATTCCTTATAATGACTTTGAGCCAGATTACAGAATAAAAGATTTTGATTTTTGGAGACTTTATTATACAGCGTTTTCTAGAGCAAAAAACCTTTTGGTATTGACGGCAATCGAAAGTAATAAAGGAAGAAGAGTAGTTCCGTCTCTACCTTTTAAAAGAGTGTATGAAAGTACTCCTGATATACTTTCAGGAGATTTAAAGTTTGGAGATTTAGAGATAGAGGTAACAAATAGTATTCATTTAAAAGAAAGCTACTCTTATACAGGTGATTTATTAAAATATAAAGAGTGTCCGTATAAGTATAGGCTAAATAAAATCTTAGATTTTCAGAATATTAGAACTATAGATAATTTCTACGGGACATTAGTACATGAGACACTTGAGAGTCTAAATAAGTCTATTTTAAAAAAAGAGGTTTTAGATGAGACGCTGTTGTATGAGGAGTATTTAGAAATCTATGAAACTATGAAAAAAAGAGATAATTTACTTTTAAGTAAAGAGATTTTAGAGAAAGGGTTTTTACAAGTCTTGAATTATTATCGTAGTGAGTTTGTAAAAAGAAAATTCCGAGACGTTGAGAAAAATATTTTTGCATTAAGAAAAGATTACACAATTGAGGGAACGGTGGACTTAATTGTAGAGGAAGATGAAGGATTAAAAATTATAGATTTCAAAACTGGTTCAGATGAATTGAGTGAAGAGATAATGAATAAGTATATTGAGCAAATAAAGTTATACTGCTATTTACTGTCTGTAAACACTACTGAAAAAGTGGTTGGTGGAGAGATTTATTTTATAAAAAACAATAAAATTATAGAGGTTGATTATAGTTTAGGTGATGAGGATAAAGTTTTAAAAGAGTTTGATACGATATCAGAACGAATATCTAAAAGTGAATTCTCCGAAAAAAGTTCGTCTAAAGAAAAATGTTTAAAATGCGAATTTAAAAATCACTGTTTTGGTATAAATATGATATAATAAAAATAAAAAATAGGTGATAAAAATGTATGTAGTATTAAAAAAATCTGCTACATCTGGAGAGATTTTAGAGTTAAAAAGATTTATTGAAACAACAGGTCATGGAGCTTTAGAGATTCTAGATGGTGGTATAAAAAAAATTGGTATTATGGGAAAAAAAGGTGGATTAACAAAAGAGGCTTTAAAAGAGTTTCATATAGTTAGCGATGTTTTACAGATTGGAAAACCTTTTAAATTTGTGAGTAGAGAGTTTAAAAATGAGGATACAGTTATAGAAATAAAAGGAAGAAAAATTGGAACTTCTGATTTAGTTTTAATGGCCGGACCTTGTTCTATCGAGGACAGAGAGATGATCTTAGAGATTGCTAAGGTTGTAAAAGAAAACGGTGGAGAATATCTTAGAGGTGGTGCATTTAAACCAAGAACATCACCATATGATTTCCAAGGGTTGGGAGAAGAGGGCTTAAAGTATATGAGAGAAGCTTGTGATACTTACAATCTTTTAATGGTAACAGAAGTAATGGATACAAGAGATATAGAATTAATTTCAAAATATACAGATATTTTCCAAGTTGGAGCTAGAAATATGCAGAATTTCAGCTTGTTAAAAGAACTTGGAAAAACTGATAAACCAGTGCTTTTAAAAAGAGGGTTAAGTGGTACGGTAAGAGAGTTTTTAATGGCTGCAGAGTATATCGTTGCATTTGGTAATACAGAGATTATTCTTTGTGAAAGAGGAATAAGAACATTTGAAACAGCAACTAGAAATACTGTAGATATAAATGGAATAGCTCTTTTAAAAGAAAAAACACATCTTCCTATAATTATAGATGCAAGTCATGGAACAGGAAAAAGATCTTTAGTCGAACCTGTGACATTAGGATGTGTTTTAGCAGGAGCTGATGGAGCAATGGTGGAGATTCATAAAAATCCATGCTGTGCTTTATCAGATGCAGACCAGACTCTAAGCTTTGAAGCTTTTGAGATGCTTTGTAAAAAATTAAAAAAGACATTAGAGTTTAGAGAGAACTTAAAATGTTTATAGATAAAAAAAACTATTGGGAGTTAGAGGAGTTTAAAGAGTTTAATTTAAAAGCTATTTACACAACAAAAACTTTTGGAGATGTTCGAAATGAAGAGGATAGAAAAAATATAATCTCTACATTAAAAATAGAAGATAAAAAAATCTATTCAGGTTATCAAACACACTCAGATAATATAGTAGTAATAGAAAAAGAAACGCCTGAGTATTCTGAAGATACAGATGGTTTTTTAACAGATAGAGATGATGTTGTAATATTTACCAAATATGCAGATTGTTTACCAATCTATTTTTATGATAAAAAAACATCAGCTTATGGGTGTGTTCACTCTGGTTGGGTTGGAAGCTATAAAAAAATTGGTGTAAAAGCTGTGCAGATTTTACAAGAGAGATTTAAAGCTGATTTAGAAAATATAATAGTAGCTTTTGGAATAGGGATATCTTCTGAAAATTATGAAGTTTCAGAAGAGTTTTATGAAAAATTTAAACTACAATTTTCTGAGAAAATATTAGAAAATGTATTTTATAAAATAGAGAAAAGATATTTTTTTGATAATCAAAAATTTAATTATAATCTAATGATAGATTACGGAATAAAAAGAGAAAATATTATAGAGAATCAACTTTGTACATTTGAAGGTGATTTTCACTCCCATAGAAGAGAAAAAGAGCTTTCAGGGAGAAATGGAGCGTATATATTTGTTGACATTTCTAGAAAATAGTGGTACAATAATTTGCTAATAAAATGCACATTGATTATTTCTAAACAAGGTGCCCTTAGGGGATGTTTAGTTTTGAGATCAATGGAAGAAATAACCAAAACTAGGAGGAATTAAAAATGGCAGTAATTACTATGAAACAATTACTTGAAGCTGGAGTTCATTTCGGACACCAAGCTAAGAGATGGAATCCAAAGATGTCAAGATACATCTTCACTGAGAGAAACGGAATCCACGTAATCGATTTACACAAATCTTTAAAGAAAATAGAGGAAGCTTACGCTGTAATGAGAGAAATCGCATCTAACGGTGGAAAAGTTCTTTTCGTAGGAACTAAAAAGCAAGCTCAAGAAGCTGTTAAAGATCAAGCTGAGAGATCAGGAATGTACTACATCAACAACAGATGGTTAGGTGGAATGTTAACAAACTACAAAACTATCCAAACTAGAGTAGAGAGATTAAAAGAGTTAGAGAGAATGGAAGCTGATGGAACATTAGATACAGCTTACACTAAGAAAGAGGCTGCTAACTTCAGAAAAGAGTTAGTTAAACTTTCTAAGAACTTATCAGGAATCAAAGATATGAAAGAAGTTCCAGCTGCTATATTCGTAGTAGACGTTAAGAAAGAAACTCTAGCAGTAGTAGAAGCTGCTAAATTAGGAATCCCTGTATTCGCTATGATCGATACAAACGTAGATCCTGATTTAATAACTTACCCAATCCCTGCAAACGACGATGCTATCAGATCAGTAAAATTAATCGCATCTGTAATGGCTAACGCTATCATCGAAGGAAACCAAGGAAAAGAAAACGCTGCAGTAGCTTCAGACGACATCGCTGTTGAAGAAGGATCAGCTGAGTAATTAATACTTGAATTTATGGAATTGAGTGCCTAGCCCTCAATTCCTTGTACTATATAGATATGAAAGAATTCTAAAAAATTAGGAGGAAAAAATGGCAGAGATTACAGCAAAATTAGTAAAAGAACTAAGAGATAGAACTGGTGCTGGTATGATGGATTGTAAAAAAGCATTAGGAGAAACAAACGGAGATATCGAAAAAGCGATAGACTTACTAAGAGAGAAGGGAATTGCTAAAGCAGCTAAGAAATCAGGAAGAACAGCTGCAGAAGGTTTAATATTCGACGGTGTTTCTGCTGATAACAAAACAGCAGTAGTATTAGAGTTCAACTCTGAGACAGACTTCGTTGCTAAGAACGACGAATTCAGAGCTTTAGGACAAGCAATGGTAGAGCTTGCATTAACTGCAGGAATCAACACTGTTGAAGACTTAAAAGCTGCTGATTTAAACGGAATTACAGTTGAAACAACAATAACTAACTTAATCGCAAAAATCGGAGAGAACATGTCTCTAAGAAGATTCGAGAAAGTTTCTGCTGAAGGGTTTGTAACTACTTACAATCACTTAGGAGGAAAATTAGGAGTTATCGTTGAAATGACTGGAGAAGCTACAGAAGCTAACGTAGCAAAAGCTAAAGATATAGCTATGCACGTTGCTGCTATGGATCCTAGATACGTAGACAGATCAGTAGTTACTACTGACGACTTAGATAGAGAGAGAGAAATTTCTAGAAAGCAATTAGAAGCTGAAGGAAAGCCTGCTCAAATTATCGAAAAGATATTAGTTGGAAAAATGAACAAATTCTACGAGGACAACTGTTTAGTTGACCAAATCTTCGTAAAAGCTGAAAACAAAGAAACAGTTGCACAATACGCTGGAGATATTAAAGTAGTTTCATTTGCAAGATACAAAGTTGGAGATGGAATCGAAAAAGAGGAAGTAGACTTCGCAGCAGAAGTTGCAGCTCAACTTAACGCGTAATACAACAAAAATTATAGGGGTGCGACTTAGCACCCCCTTTTTTTAAGCTAAATAAAAGATAAAAGAGGAGAGTTTTGACATGAAGCCAGTTTATAATAGAATTCTATTAAAATTAAGTGGAGAAGCTTTAATGGGAGACCAAGAGTTTGGAATCTCATCTGAGACAATCACTTCATATGCTAGACAAATAAAAGAGATAGCTGATTTAGGAGTAGAAGTAGGAATCGTAATCGGTGGTGGAAATATCTTTAGAGGATTATCTGGAACTGAACAAGGTATCGATAGAGTAACTGGAGACCACATGGGAATGTTAGCAACAGTTATAAACTCACTGGCTCTTCAAAATGCAATTGAATCATTAGGTGTACCTACAAGAGTACAAACAGCAATCGAAATTCCAAAAGTAGCAGAACCTTTCATAAAAAGAAAAGCTCAAAGACATTTAGAAAAAGGTAGAGTTGTAATTTTTGGTGGAGGAACTGGAAATCCATACTTCACAACAGATACAGCTGCAGCTTTAAGAGCTATCGAAATCAATGCTGATGTTGTTATAAAAGCAACAAAAGTTGATGGAATATATGATAAGGATCCTGTGAAGTTTGCAGATGCAGTTAAATATGTAGATGTAACTTATACAGAGGTTTTAAATAAAGATTTAAAAGTTATGGATGCAACAGCAATCTCTTTATGTAGAGAGAATCAATTGCCAATCGTTGTATTCGATTCATTAACAGAAGGAAACATTAAAAAAGTTGTTTTAGGTGAAAAAATCGGAACAACTGTAGTAAATGGTTAATTTTAGGAGGGTAAAATGAGCGCACAAGTAGTAATTAACGAATGTAAAGAAAAAATGAGTAAAGCAATAGACTCAACAAAGCACAAGTTTGCTTCAATAAGAGCAGGAAGAGCATCTGTATCTATGTTAGATGGAATAAAAGTAGAGCAATATGGATCTTTAATGCCATTAAACCAAGTTGGATCAGTATCAGCTCCAGAAGCTAGAATGCTAGTAATCGATCCTTGGGATAAGTCAGTTATACCTGTAATTGAAAAAGCTATAATGACTTCAAACTTAGGATTAACTCCAAACAACGATGGAAAAGTTATCAGACTTATGATTCCTGAGTTAACAGCTGACAGAAGAAAAGAGTACGTAAAGTTTGCTAAAACAGAAGCTGAAAACGGAAAAGTTGCAGCTAGAAACGTAAGAAAAGATATGAATAACTCTCTAAGAAGATTAGAAAAAGAGGGAGAGATAACTGAGGACGATTTAAAGAGATTTGAAGATGACGTTCAAAAGTTAACAGATGCAACTATCAAAACAATTGATGAGCTTTTAGCTTTAAAAGAAAAAGAGATCACAACTGTATAGTTGAATTAAAAGAGAGTTTTTCAACTCTCTTTTTTTGTTATAAAAATATATAATGATAAAAAAATTCCACTGAAAATTAAAAGAATGATTAAGATTTTATTTGCCTCAATATAATCTCCAGATTCTATAGCAGAGTATAGTGCTAGGGGAAGTGTCGAAGTCTTTCCTGGAATATTACCAGCTATTAAAATAGTAGCTCCAAACTCTCCAAAAGCTCTTCCTATACCGAGGATAGTTGCTGATAAAACTTTTTTATAACCCAGTGGTAAGTAGACATATCGTATCATATTTAGCTTTGATACACCTAGACATTGAGCAGTTTCAATATATGCTTTATCAATAGTCTCAAAAGCTACTTTTATACCTTGATATAAAATAGGTAAAGAAACTATAATTGCAGCTAAACAAGCACCTTGAAAAGAGAAGATAAACCTAAAATTAAAATATCTAAAGAGTATCTTTCCAATAAAACTGTTTATACCTAAACCTATGATTAGCATATAACCAATAACAGACGGCGGTAAAAAAATTGGAAGAGTAAGTAGAAACTCAACTATTTTTTTAGATTTTTTCTTTTTCTCAAAAATAAAATAAAGTGAAATACTTAAAGCAAGATTAAAAATTACAGCTATTGTTACGATAGAAAGAGAAAGTTTTAAAGCATGAATCATTCCCAATCCTTTCCTTTTAAAAACTCAATAAACTTTCTAGCTTCAACTTTATTTTTAGATGTTTCAGCTATTCCAATTGAATATTCAATTGGAGAGTGTAGATTTTTATCAAATATCTTAACAATCTCTGAATTTTTAAGAAGCTTAGTATCAGTTAGATAAACTATACCAAAATCAGCTTCACCAAGTTCAACATAAGATAAAACACTTCTGACATCTTTAGCATATACAAAAGAGTAGTTTTTAGGTTGGAGTTTATCAAAAATTTCTGTGGCATATGCTCCAGCAGGAACATATTTAGGGTCTCCAATAGCTAAAACTCCACTTTCTGATGTAACATTTTTGTTTTTTATTAAAGCTAATGAGTTTTCTAAAATAACCTCTTCGTCTTCAATATAGTTATTTTTTTTTAAATCAGTCATATAGCCTCTATCAGCTAAAAAGATAATGTCGATATCGCCACCTCTTTCGAGTTGCTTTTTAAGCGTACCAGAACCTCCTAGATTTAAAGTGATGTTAGAATCAGGTTCTATTTTTTTATATTCAGTAATATTTTTTTCCAAATACTCTTTTAAAGAAGCAGCTCCACTTAGAAGAAGTTCTTTTGAAAAAGAAAATTGAAAAAGCATTAGAAACATTAAAAAACCATTTTTCATAAATCTCCCCCAAAAATATTATTTGTTCATATTGTAAAGAGTATAAAGACCTCTGATACTAAGCTCAGGACAGTATTCATCTATCTCTTGAATCTCAGCAAAAAGAATTTTTCCAAGTCCCCCTGTAGCAATAATATATGGATCAGGAACTATTTTTTTAATCTCTTGAATTATATTTTTAAGTTGTCCAGCATATCCATAGAAGATACCAGCTTGAATTTGTTCAGCAGTATTTCTACCTAAAACACTTTCAGGAGTACTGAACTTAACTTTAGGAAGTTTAGCAGTATTTCCAAATAAAGCATTAATAGACATCTCTATTCCAGGTAAAATTCCTCCACCGATATAAACTCCATCTTTTAAAACCTCATAAGTAGTTGCAGTTCCTAAATCAAAAATAACAAGATTTCTATTTGGGTAATCGATAACAGCCTGCGCAATATCGATTATTCTATCTGCACCGAAACCATTTATTTGAAGAGTTTCAGAGAATGTAAATGGAAGATTTAAATTTAAATCTATAACCATTGGTTCAATCTCAAAATATTTTCTTCCTAAGAATTGGAAAATTCCAATAAGGTTAGGGACAACAGAAGAGATAACAATTCCATTTAACTCCTTGATTTCAATTTCGTTGAAATCACATATATTTTTTAAGTATGAAAAATATTCATCCTCAGTTAATTTTTCGTTTGAAGATACTCTAAAAGTAAGTAACACCTCTCCGTTTGGGTTAAGTAATCCAGTAACAATATGAGTATTTCCAATATCTACAGCTAAAAGCATGTAATCACCGCCTAATAAAATTTTAGATAATCCATATTATAAACTATAATTAAAAAAATGTAAATTTTTCTCGGATAAATTATGAAAATTTCATATAATATAGTAAAAATAAATATGAGGTGTCAAATGAGAAAAGCAGTAGGAGTAGTAGTAGAATATAATCCTTTTCATAATGGACATAAATATCACTGCTTAAAGGCTAGACAGCATGGAGATTTAGTTATAGCTGTTATGAGTGGAGATTATGTCCAAAGAGGAGAACCCGCGTTAATAAATAGATGGGAGAGAGCTGAGTTAGCTTTAAAAAATGGAGTGGATATTGTAGTAGAGCTACCAATATTTTACTCAACTCAAAGTGCTGAGATATTCTCTAGAGGTGCAGTTGGATTATTAAATTTAATGGGAGTGGAAAAGATAGTTTTTGGCTCAGAGAGTGGAGATATCCAAAGTTTAAAGGAACGAGCAGATTTGGAGGAGCTAGATGAGTTTAAAGAGGAACTAAAAAAACAGCTGAAAGAGGGACACTCATATCCTACAGCATATTCAAATACTTTGAAAAAATTAAAGCAAGGATTGGAATTAAATTCTAACGATATTTTAGGAGTTGAATACATCAAAGCTTTAAAGTTTTGGAAAAGCGATATAGAACCAGTAGCGATAAAAAGAGAGAAAAGTGGATACTATTCAGAGGGAATAGAGGATGGAATTTCTAGTGCAACAGGGATTAGAAAAAAATTAGAGTTAGGTGAGGAGATAAAAGAGGTGGTTCCAGCTTCAACGTATGAAGTTTTAAATGCAGCTTTAGAAGAGAATAGATTTGCAAGATTAAAAGATTTCTATCCTTTTATTAGACATAAAATTTTACTAGAAAAAGAGAGTTTAAAAGAGATTCAAGATTTAGAAGATGGTTATGAAAATAGATTGTATGAAGCAGCTTTTAAATATTCAAACTATGAAGATTTTTTTAAAAGTATTCAAAGTAAAAGATTTACAATAGGTAGAACTCAGAGAATACTTATTCATATTCTTTTAGGCATAAAAAAAAGTGATATTGAGATAGTAAAAAATAGAATTCCATACGTAAGGGTTTTAGGATTTACAAAAGATGGACAAAGCTATTTAAAATCTTTAAAAGAAAAAGAGGTTGAGATTCTAACAACACTAAAAAATATTCAAAGAATACTGAGTGTGGAAGATTTAAAGTTTTTAGAGATGAATGAGATTGCTAGTAAAATATATTCAATAGTCAATGAGTATGAAGAAAAAAAAATACCTATAATGATAAGGTAGGTTTATATGATAGAAAAAATAAAATTAACAGAGGATTTGAAGTGGATTTTAGAGAGATTGAACAGCTATGGTAAAGGTTATATTGTTGGTGGATATGTCAGAGATTATTTACTAGGAATCGAACCCAAGGATTGTGACTTTTGTACAGATATAGAGTATGAGCAGCTAAAAGTTATATTTAAGGATTGCTCTCCAAAAGAGATAGGAAAAGCCTTTGGGATTATTCAAATTATCTATAAAGGAAAAAGCTATGAGATAGCTAAATTACGTAAAGAGTTGGGATTTACAAGTAGTAGAAATGTAGTTGATATAGAATTTGTATCTGATATATATGAGGATTTAAAAAGACGAGATTTTACAGTCAATGCAATAGCATTTGATGGAAAAAACCTTTTTTATCCTTCTAGTCTTGCTTTAGAGGATATAGAGAATAGGATTTTGAGATTTGTAGGAGAGGGAGCTAAAAGAGTTAAAGAGGATCCTCTTAGAATTTTAAGGGGAATAAGAATCGCTGGAGAGAAAAACTTAAATATTTTAGACAGTGTTCAAGAGATAATTCTTAAAAATAAAGAGGAGATAAAAAGAGTATCGATTGAAAGAGTTCAAGATGAGATTTTCAAAATGTTAAAAGGGAAAAATCGAGAGAACTCATTTTATCTATTAAATAAATTAGGGATTTTTGAGGAACTTTTTCCAGAAACTAGTAAAAAAATTAATTTAAAAGAGGTTTTAAATAAAATTAAAATAGTTAAGAGTTTAAACTTGGAATTAGCAATTATATTTTTTAAATCTAAAGAGGAGCTTTCAAAATTAAAATTGGATAATAAAAGTAAAAAATCTATTTTGAATATAATCAATCAAAAAGATAATTTTAAAAATATTAAAAGTAAATATGAGGTAAAAAAAATGATATCTCTTATTGGTTTAGAGGATTTTAAAGATATTTTAGTATTAGAAAAAATAGAGAGAGAGATTTCAAACTTAGAGATATTTTTAAAGGATATTTTAGATAAAAATGAACCGATATTTTTAAAAGATTTAGCAATTTCAGGAAAAGATATTATTTCTGAAGGAGTAACTGAAGGGAAAAAAATAAAGTTAATTTTAGAGAAATCATTAGAAAGTGTTTTACAAAATCCAGACTTTAATACAAAAGATTATTTGATGAAAATAATAGAGGAGGCTTTTAACAGTTAAAATAAATCTATAAATTTGAAAAATAAGTTTTGATTTTTATAGATTTTACTATTAAACTAAGTTGAGGTGAAATAAAATGAAGTATTATTCAACTAGAGAAATGGTAAAAATTTTAAATGTAACAGGTCAAACATTAAGAAATTGGGATTCTAACGGGAAGCTAGTTCCACATCATAAAACAGATAGTGGATATAGATATTATTCAG
>JBOFRT010000338.1:0-1288 GCA_051651165.1 Cetobacterium sp. | reverse complement strand
AGATGAAAAAGGCAATATCAAAGAGCTAGAAACAAAATTAAGTATGCCTAGAAGATCTACTTTTAATCTATTTAATGCAGAACAGTTAGAAGGAATCGAACCATATCAATTTAAAGATGGACTAAATATAGAAAAATATTCAGAAATTATAACTCAATTAGAAAATACAAGTCCTTGTAATATAGAGTATAAAAATCAAAATGAAGCCTTTTATGCTCCAGGGAAAGATGTTATAGTAATGCCTTTAAAAGAAAGTTTTTATAGCGAGGAAGGGCTATTGGCAACTCTAATACATGAAATCTCACATAGTACTGGACATCCAGATAGATTAGCAAGAAAATTTGGTAAATCTGATGAAGCATATGCTAGAGAGGAACTCATAGCAGAAATAGCAACAGTATTTATCCAAAATGAAATAGGAATAAAATTAAGTGAAAACCACTTTAATAATCATACAGCATATATTCAGAGTTGGCTAAAGACTTTAAAAGATAATGTTAATGAAATCTATACAATTGCAACTGAAGCAGAAAAAATATCAGAGTATGTGGTAGAACGTTATAATGAAAGAGAGTTATTAAATAAAAATATAGAGAAAGAAGAGCTTTTTAAAAATTTAAAGATAAATTTAGTATCTTCAGAATATGATTTTAAAATACCTGAAGGAACTACATTAAGAGGAGAAGAAGCATATAATTTTCTAAATAAATTATCTGAAATAGATAAAGAGAAATATGAGAAAAAATTACCAACATATAAAGTAAGTTTAGATGTAAGTTATAATAATTTCTCTCAAAGTGAAAGGATTTATGTAGGAGAAGGCTTTTTCAAAGATAATGAATACGTATCAGATGGACTTAAAGAGCTATTAAAACAACCAGCAAAAGATTTAATAAACGATATAGAGTGGCATAAAAAGAGGTTAAATATGTCTGAAGATGAAATTACAAAATATGCAAATAAAGAGATACAAAAGATAGATCTAATTTGTGATTTAATTAAAATAGAAGAAATAAGTAAAAAAAGAGAAGGAAAATCATCAATAAAAGAAAATCAAGGCATGGAACGCTAAATCTTAACATGTCAACTAAAAGTGAAAATGTCCCATAATTTTGTTAATTATTAGCCCTAAAATTTAGGGCTAATTTTGGGTCTAATTAAATATTTGTGTAAACCTTCAAGTTGGGGTAATATTAAATTATCTAACTTGGAGGTTTTTTTATGAGAAGAAATATGTCGGAAGAAGAAAAGCAAAAAAGAATTAAAGTGAGAGAATTTTTGAAACAAA
>JBOFRT010000337.1:0-16067 GCA_051651165.1 Cetobacterium sp. | reverse complement strand
CCTTGAACTATTGCTGCTGTAGATGGTTGGATCATATCTGGACTAGATGTTGCTAATATTATTAAATCTATCTCTTCAACATTTATATTTGCATTTCTAATTGCATCTTGTGCTGCGTAAATTGCTAAATCGGATGTAGCTTCATGAGGAGAGGCCACTCTTCTCTCTCTAATTCCAACTTTTTTATAAATCCACTCATCTGTTGTTTGTACCATTTCTGACAACTCTTTATTTGTCATAACTTTAGATGGTAAATAGTATCCTGTTCCTAGTATTCCTATATTTCTCATATTGACTCCTAAACTAATTCTTTTTTTAAATTATCTTTCCATGTATTAAATCCAATCTTTTCCCACGGCATTCCTCTATCAAAAGTATATTTCCAAGGATATACACTCTCTCCTGTTACTTTACTTTTAATTTTTCTAACATCTCCTATTTCTTTCATAGGATTCCCAATAACAATAGTCTCTGCTTTAACATCCTTACTAACCAATGTATTAGCACCAATTAGACTATCTTCTCCAATAGTAACACCTGGCAATACTGTTACCGCAGTTGCTACTACTGCAAACTTTTTAACAGTTACACCTTCTAAATTTTCTGAAGGAGGAGTTGGATCATTTGTTAAAATTGTATATGGAAAAATCCAAACAAAATCTTCTATTAATGTTTTTTGACCAATATGAACATTACTATGTAAATTCACATAATTACCTATTTTACAATGTCCTTGTATATCAGAAAGAGTTCCAATCCTAACATTATTTCCTAATTCTGATTTTTCTCTAATAGTTACTCTATGTCCAGTTTGAAAATTATCTCCTATTATTGAATCTCCATAAATTATAGTATTAGACCTAATTAATGCATTTTTACCTATTTTTAATGATTTATACGTTGGATTTGAATAATTTATACCAATTTCTCCTAATTTACAAAATGTTCCTATATAACTATCATTATCAATTTCTGTATTTGATAATATATATGAATAATCATCTATTATTACATTATCTCCTAGTTTTACATTATCTCCTAGTTTTACATTATCTCCTAGTTTTACATTATCTCCTAGTTTTACATTATCTCCTAGTTTTACATTATCTCCTAGTTTTACATTTTTCATATCTTCTCCTTACATAAAATTCGTTTCTGTTAACTTAAAATTTATTGAAACTACTCTAATCCTTTAAGGTATAATAGTTATTCGATCAACCAATATTCCCCCCAAGAAAGGAGCAGTTTTTAACTATGTATATTAATAATATCTCTTGTCCTCGTTGTTTCTCTAAAACCTTTATCGTTTTGGTAAAAACAATCTTGGACATCAAAAATACCAATGCAAAGAATGCGCTAGGCTTAATTCTAAACTCGATGATAATAGGCGTTCATATCCTAAATGTCCTATTTGTAATTCAGAAATATATTTGCATCATGATTATCTTTACTATTCTAGGTTTAAATGTAATTCCAGAAAGTATAATCATATTCATATTGCAGCAAAAAAGACTTCTAATTCTGATAATATTTCTTCTGAATTTAAATCTAAAACAATTAATATCAAAAGACTTCGAACAAATCTCAATGTTGTCATTGATTCTTTGTATATGTATTTTGTTCATTCAGCTACCACAAGAACTATTTCACAATACCTTTTAGATCATAAAAATATTAAAATCTCTCATGTAGCCTTTTACAAATGGATCAAAGGTTTTGAAGGTATATTTAAAGATATCGTTTCTAAATATACTCCTCGAGATTTAAATCTATCTGATTAGTGGCACGTTGATGAAACTGTAATTAAAATCAAAGGTAAAAGATATTACATCTGGACTTTAATTGACTCTGAAACTAGATATGCTATTGATTGGTACCTTACAACTTCAAGAGAAGTAACCTCTACTTTACACTTATTTGATAAAGTTAAACAGCGATTTGGAGAACCTAAATCAATAGTGTCTGATAGATTACCTAGCTACAATATTCCAACAAAAATAGTATTCTGAAAATCTAAACATATTAAAGTTCAATCATAATATGACGAAATAACTAACAACCTAATTGAAAGCTTTTTTTAAAGATTCAAACATAAATATAGAACAACTCACGGTTTAAAGTGCGAAGCAAGTGTAAACGTACTATTAGAAGGCTTCTTTTTCTTCTACAACTACATTACACCGCATAAAGGATGAGTAACCTTACTCCTGCCAAAGTTGCTGGCGTAAAATATAGCAAAGTCAGCAGAAAAAATATTCTTTTTGAGACATAGAGAAGCTATGTCTTTTTGTGATATCATTTTTTTACAAAAATATTTCAAGTCGAAAATCTTTATCCCTTTTTTAAGAATTGGACCTATTTTTCATCTTTAGTTAACAGATTCTAAAATTCTTATTTATTTTTATCACAAAATTATATAAATTTTATTATTTTAGCTGGATTTCCTTGAATTATACAATTTGCTGGAAATTCGCCTTTTACTATAGCTCCCGCACCTACAACTGAATTTTTTCCTATTTTTGTTCCAGGTAATATATGAACAAAATTACCTAACCAAACATTATCTTCTATCAATATATCTGCTGGAGTTCCTGGAAATCCGTTTCTTTTTCCAGGAGATATTCCATGTCCATTGTGATCCATAATTGTAACATTAGATCCTATCAGCACATCATTTCCTATTTCTATTTTTTTTATAGCACATATAAAAACACCATTATTGGTAGCCACATTTTTTCCTATTTTTATAATAGCATTTTTATCTCTTGCTTGAATTTCTATTTCTCTCCCTTTAAATCCACCACCATATTTAAATCCTAAAGAAAAATTTTCATCAATTTCAACTTTTCCAGGTCCATAAAAAACTGTATTTTGATTAAATACTCCATTTTTTATTGAAATATTTTTTTTAACTTTTAAAAAAATTTTAACTTTTAAGTCTATACAAAATTTATTTTTTATAGATCCTATCTTTATAAAAATTTTATCTAACATTTTATTTTCTCCTTTATCTCCTTAAAATACATTAAAATTATTGAAACTAAAGTTCCTATAAAAAAAATATTTATATATTTATAATCCAATAAAAGACAAATATTAAGTAAAAATACACACAATAATACAATCCTGATTTTTTTAGAAATTAAAACTAAACTTAATTTTTTGCAAACTATTAACATTAGTACCAACGAAAGGAAATAACTAAAAACAGTTGAAAATGCAGCTCCTTTTATTCCAAAAATTTTAATCATAATATAATTAAAACCTATATTTACTACACCTCCTACTCCTAAAATAACAGTTAATAATCCTGATTTTTTTACTATCAACAATTGACTTCCAATGACTTGAAAAAGCATTAATATTAAAGGAGATAAAAATAAATATGAAAATACCTCTTCTCCTTTTATATACTCACCTTTAAAAAATAAATTAAATACTGGCTTTATAAAAGGCTGCGATACTATAAACAATACAAAACTAATAATTCCTAAATATTCAAAAAGTTTTGAATTGAATTCAACCTGATCTATTTCTTTCATTGTTGTAAATTTAAAATATGAAAATCCTCCTACAAAAGCGGTATAAATAAGTTGACTTACAGAAGCTACTTTAGCTCCAACAGAATAAATTCCTAACTCTGTCGATCCAAGCATTCTATTTATCATAATTCTATCCATAGAATTATATATCCAATAAATTACAAATGTTGGTAATAAGGGTAGTCCTATTCTGAATAACTCTTTAGCTATTTTTTTATTAAATATTTTTAAATTAAAATCTCTTTTATTTAAAATATAAAAAATTAATAATGAAACTAAACTTATAACTAAGTTAGAATACACAATTGCTTCATAAGTATATCCTAACTCTATTAAGTAATATGTTATCATAAATCCTAAAATTGGAAGCATTATCCCTGTATAAAGATATACCTTTCTATTATTTCTCAACCTTGTTGGTGCTGCTATTATGCTTGATACTCCTCCCATCCCTATAGCTACTGCTGAAAGCATTACTAATCTTTGATATTTCAAATCTTCAAATAATAAAGTTGTTATATATTTATTAAAAATTAATACTAATAAAATCATAATTATTGAACTACATAACACTATACCTAATCCTGTTGATGTAACTTTTTTTTGGTATTCAATATTTTCCTTATCTTCAAAAAATTCTCTAAATATTGCATCATACATTCCCAGAACTGCTATTGCAATTCCAAAAGAATTTATTAAATTAAACATATCTACTATCCCATAAGCACTGGCATCTGGTAATAATCTAGTTATTATTGGTAAAGTTATAAAAGGAAGAGCTTTCGTTAGCATTGAAAGCCCTCCATAAAATAGAAAATTTTCTAAAAATAACTTTATTCTACTTTTATTCATATCTATTAATAACCTCAATTACATAGCTTTGCTCTTCTTTTGTCATACCATTATATAAAGGCAAACTTAAAACTGTTTCTGCATATTTTTCTGTTATTGGAAAATCTCCTTTTTTATACCCCAAATATTCATAAGCTTTTGATAAATGAGGTGGAATTGGATAATGTATAACCGTTCCTATTCCATTTTCTTCTAAATATTTTTGTAATCTATCTCTTTCTTCTGTTTTAACTACGAATAAATGCCATACTGAAGTAGCTCCTTTTCTTACTTTTGGTAACTCTATTTTTGAATTTTTTATCTCTGATAAATATCGAGCTGCAATTTTTTCTCTCTCTTCTGTTAATTCATTTAAATGAGAAAGTTTAACTCTTAATAAGCCAGCTTGTAATTCATCTAATCTTGAATTATATCCTACAACTTCGTTATAATATCTTTTCTCACTTCCATAGTTTCTTAAAACTCTAAAATCTCTATCTAATTTTTCATCATTTGTTGTTATTGCTCCACCATCGCCGAAACATCCTAAATTTTTACTGGGATAAAAAGAGAAGCATCCAATTCCAAAAGTTCCGGTTCTTTTTCCGTTGAAATCTGCCCCATGAGATTGTGCACAATCTTCAATTATATAAAGATTATATTTTTTTGCAATTTCCATAATTTTTTCCATATTTGATGCCTGACCATAAAGGTGAACAACACATATTGCTTTTGTTTTTTCTGTTATTGCTAACTCTATTTTTTCAACATCTATATTGAAATATTCATCTGGTTCCACAAATACAGGTAAAGCTCCATTCATAGTAATCCCCATTACAGATGCTATATAAGTATTAGCTTGTACTATTACTTCATCTCCCTCTCCAACTCCTAACTCTCTAAAAGCTATTACAAGAGCATTTAATCCATTATCTAGTCCTATAGAATAATTTGTACCTATATATTTTGCAAACTCTTTTTCAAACTCTTTCACTTCACTTCCTAATACGTACCATCCATTTCTAAGAACTTCTAACGCTTTTTTTTCATACTCTTCCTGCTTCATAAAATAAGTTTTATTCAACACATTAAAAGGCACTTTCATTTCTTTATCTCCCCCTACTTTGTTATTTCTTTTTTAAATTTTGCATAATCTCTAACATATTCTTCAGAATCATAAGATTGATTTGATAAAACTAATAAAATTGAATTTTCTGAAAAATCATACATGTCTTTCCAAACCATTTTATCCAAGTATATTCCTTCATGTGCTTTATCTAAAACTATTATTTCTTCATTTCTACCATCATCAACTTTTATTTTACAACTTCCTGCTAAGTTGATTAATACAAATTCTGATTTCCTATTAGCATGTTGCCCTCTAACAACATCTTCTTTTGTTCCATATATATAAAACATTCTCTTTATTTCAAATGGAATATTTTTCATTCCCTCTACAACTACAAGATGTCCTCTGTCATCACCTAATTGTGGGAAAGATAATAATTTATATTTTTTCATTTTCATTATTCCTCATTTCTTTTTCTATTATATCCAAAAATTTCTGCGCTACAATCTCCCAACTAAACTCTTTTATTTTTTCTTGAGCATTTACTGCTTTATTATATGCTTCTTCGTAATTATAATAAATATTCTCTAGAATTTCTGCTATTTTTTCCGGACTCTTAATGGGTACAAGAAATGCATTTTCATTTATTGCAGGATAATAACCCGTTGTTATCACTGGTACATTACAAGCCATTCCTTCGATTACAGGATAATGGACAGCTCCTAATTGAATATGTCCAGGGGCCACTAGTACATCTAGACTTCTATAATAATTAGCTAAATTTTCATCTCCATGAGGTTTTACTAATTCATGATTTTTATAATCTATTGAATTAAATGCAACTTTTAATTTTATATCTATTCCTTTTTTATGCAAAATTTCAACAGCTCGACCTACATCTTGGCTTCCTTTCCACTCCTCTACTCTACCTATACACCCTACAACTAAAGTTTTTTTATTCTCTTTAGTTAACTTTTTAGGATAATAAATATTTAAATCTAATCCTGGTGGTATTACATATTTTGATTTTATATTTTTATAGTTTTTATAAATGCTAGCATTAACAATTCTTGTTAATGGCATAATATATGTTAACCAAGCTAAGGTTTTTAAAATATATCTTTTTAATATATTTCCTGTGTATCCATCATAAAATTCAGGTTCATAAGCCTGAATATAATAAAATTTATTTTTATTTCTTGAAAATAAAACTGGCCAAACTGTTAAATTCTGATTAGCTAGAATTAACGTATTAGTTTCTAATTGCTTATCAAAAAATTTCACTAACTTAAAACATGAACTTAACAAATTTCTATCATAATTTTCTAGATATTTAATACTTGCTTTCGTGGAATAATACGGCTTTTTATTTCCATAACTAACTATAAAAATTACATCATTTCCACTTTCTATCCATTTATCAGCTAATTTAGATAAAACTCTAAACCCACCGGCATTAGAAAACTCCATTATTGGTATTAATATTTTTTTCATCTTATCCTTGTATAGAAAATATTTATCCATACTTGTATGATAAACACTTTTATGTATTTGTCTATACTTCCTCCTTTTCTTAGTTTTTTTAATTTTATTGTATAATTTTATTTTATTGAACTTTTCATCTATTTTTTGTAGTAAACTATTACTATCATTTTTTCTCAAATACTTAAAGTTTTTTATTTCTAAATCTTTACAAGAAGATATTAGTTAAAACTTTTTGGTTGCATAGTTTTTATTCTATTTTAAAGATGTAATTTTATGTTTTTATTAATATTATTAAATTATATGACTTCTCTTATTAAATCTACTTCTGAAGAATTTAATTTTTCTAATTTTAAATTTCAAAATAATATCCTTAGCTTTTCTTCCATTCTTGAAAAAATTTTATTAATTTTCTCTTACAAATACCATATCCTGATAAAGCTAATATTAGAAATCCTAAAAATAATAGACTCAACTCTAGTCATATTACTAAAACTTTACTATTTACTTTTCATAGTTTATCGTCTCTTTTATTTAAAACATCTAATTTTTCTTCAAGGTTTTTAAATTGACGATTATTTAGTTGTTCCCAAATATAATTATTATAAGGCAAGTATCTACCTGGATACTCTTGATTATTTTTGTATATTAAGTTAATAAATGATACTAAATAAAATAAAAAGTAAAAAAAATAGGTTAGATTTTTCTTAAATCTATTTGCTATATTTTCGATTAAATTTGAAATTAAAATAAAATAGAATGGTATAAAATAAATAGCTATTCTATTCAATAAAAATATTTTATTCGAACATAATAATACTAAAACATAAAGACAACTATAATTATAAACATCTTTATCCTCATTAAGTTTTTTATTATTTTCTGAAAAATAAATAGGAATATTTAATATTATAAATTTAAATATTAACTTTAAATAATTTATTATATTACTTTCCGTTCCTTTTAATTCATTTATATCTAAATATTTTTCATAAGAAAATAGAATCGGCACTTTTCTTATAAAAAATTCTATTATATTAATAAAATAAAACTGTAATATCATCATTACAATCAGAAAAAATAAATATTTTTTTTTTGTAAATCTTTTTTTTAATAATATTAATGGTGATAATATTATTATTGTTTTGTGAAATAAACTTCCTATTATAATACAAATAAGATATTTTATATTTTTCCTTTCTTTTAAATATTTTAGAGAATAAAAAAATATTAAACTTGCTAATAATTGTCTTATTATCGGTTCCAATAAGTTTATGAAAAAAAATGTAGGTAACATAAATGCTATTGTTAACGGTGTATTTTTTGAATATTGATTTATTATTTTTATATAAAAATATATACAAATACTTACAACCAAAAATCTAAAAACTTCAAAATTAAAACTAAATACTTTCGCAGATAAATATACTATGAAATTATATCCTACTTCAAACTCATTTGTTTTGTCAAACAAGCTATTAAAAATATCATATTTTTTTTGGTACTCACTCCAATCACCACCATTTGTATAACTGAGACTAAAGATTGATATCATTAATAAAAAAATTAACATATTAAATATTAATTTTATTTTTTTTCTATTTATATAGTTTATTTCTAAAAAAGCAAAGAAACTAAAAAGTAGATATAACCCTATATAAATAATCATCTTATGTATTCTCCATAATTATTAAAAATGCCATCTTTAATACCTTTAAATTCTAATTTTATTTTTTTTATTTTTTCTTTTTCAAATAATAAAGTTTTAATAAACCCAAATAACAACATTTTAATATATTTTATTCTTTTAGTTTTATAATTTTTTATTATATATATTCTATTTCGTGACATATAATAGTGTCTTATACTTGAATGATTTGTTACTTTTATTTCTATTTTAAAAAGTTTATAAATTTTTATATCACCTAATTCATGATTTAAAATACTTGTGTTAATTTGAAATATTTTATAATTATTATTTTTTACACGATAACAATATTCGTGATCTACTTCATCTATAAATAGTTTCTCTAAAAAATATCTGTTTTTTTCTAAAATATTCAAATTTACTAAATTTCCTGATGTCATAACTATTTCTTTTTCTTCTATATTCCTTTTAGAATTCTTTTTACTTCCTTTTATTTGATGAAATGGTGAGATTATTGCTGTGTTATCTGGAGCTTTATCTATAAAATCAATTAAATTCTCTAATGAATTTTCCTGAAATATACTATCTTGATCCATTGTTAAAAGCCATTCAAACCCTTTGTCTTTTGCTAATTTGCTTGCATAATTTAATGCAAATGCTATTCCCATATTTCTATTAAACTTTTTATATATTATTTTCTCATTTTTATATTTTAAAAAATTTTTTTTATCAATTTCAGGAGTATTGTCTATAATCCATAATTTTTCAACTTTATCTATATAAGATTTTATATTCTTCTCTACTTTTTCATCTGGGTAATACAAAACTACTACTCCAGCAACTTTTATATTATTCATTTTATTAACCCTTTCACTATTCCCTTAAATATATTTTTTAAATTTTCATATTTTTTATTTTCAAAACACACAACTCTTAACATATGGTTAGTCATTAATAAAATATCATAAATTACATACTGAGGTTCTTTTAAAAAATATTCTTTCCAAGTCCATATTGCATTTCTATATTTAGTGTATTGACGTTCTGGACTATGATTCGTTGGATAAACTCTAATTCCTAAAACTTTTTTATGGCTTGTATTCCCTACTTTTTGGTATAGCTTTGCATCTTTAACTACTCTTATTTTATAATTATTTGAATTTACTCTCAGACAATACTCTACATCTATATGATCAACAAAAAAATGTTCTTTAAATGAATCAATTTTTTTTATCATATCTATTTTTATTAAACTTCCTGAAGAAATAACAAACATAACATCATCAATATATTTTTGTCCATTAAAATTAATCCTTTTTATAAAAAATTTACTTTTAATCGGATAGGCTACTTTTTTTTCTAAATTCCTAAATAATATATTTGGAGCTAGTATTCCTAACTTATCTTTATCTTTATAAGAATAATACCCTTTTTTTAATTTTTCTATAAAATCATCTTCTATTTCTGAATCATCATCTAAAAATAAAATCCATTCAAAATTTTCATCTATACTTTTTTTTATCCCTATATTTTGGGCTGCTCCTAATCCTATATTTTTATTATTATATATAACTTCAACTTTTTTATATTTATTTAATTCAATTACTTTTTCTTTTTTATTAGAGTTATTATCTATAATAAATATTTTTTCTACCTGATTATTTAATTTATCAATCGTATCTTTTATTTTGCTTCCTGGATTAAAAGTTACAATTATCGCTGATATTTTCATTTCTTACCTTTCTAATATTTTTTTTATATTTTTAGTCATTTCTATCTTAGAAAATCTCTTTAATGATTTTTTATAGTCTAACTCATTTAAAGTCAGATTTTTATAATCAGATAATAACAATTCTAAATAATCACTATCTCCTACGTTAAATAACTTTCCTATTTTTCCATTTTCAAGAATTTCACTAGGTCCAACTTTACAATCAGAAGATATAATCGGTTTATTAAATATCATTGCTTCTACTAAGACTAAACCAAATCCCTCAAATTTAGAGCTTAATATAAATAATTCGCTTCTTTTTAACCAAATATACGGATTCATTTTCATTCCTAAAAATAATATCTGTTTATCTAATTTTTTTTCAACAACAACTTTTTTTAACCTATCCTCATCAGGACCCGTTCCTAAAATATATAGTTTTTCCAACTTATTATTTTTCATATAACATTTTTCATATGCATTAATTAATGTTGTTATGTCTTTTTGTCCTTCATCTATACGACATATTGTACATATAAACCTTTGTTTCAATAATTGTTTGTCATTTATTGATAAATTTTCTAGATTTTCATCGCCTTTTTTTATTATTTCGTCAAAATTTATAGGGTTATATATCGTCAAAACTTTTTTCTGATTTAATTGTGGATAAATACTTAAAAGTTGCTTTTTTAAATCTTCACATACTGTTACAATATAATTATATTTTTTCAATTTTTTTAGATATTGTTTTTTAAAAAACTTTCTTATTCCTAAAAAATAATGCTCTACTGATCCATGTAAATAAATAATATTATTTATTTTTTTATTTTTCGTTACATAACTTGGCATAAATTGAAAAAATGAAATAATTGTAGTATAATTTTGTTCTTTTATAATTTTTTTTAATTTAAAATGATAGTAATAAAAATCAAAAAATATAATTAAAAAATATAAAAATATATTATAAATTGCTTTTTCTTTCCCTAATGTTCTAAATTTGTAAATAAGTTTAGATATTTTTTCACTTTTCACAAAATAATAATTTGTATCTTTTGGTATTTCTTGAACAAAATAATTTCTATCACCAAAATCATAATCTATAGCAACATCATAATCTATTCCTTCTTCTTTAAAAAGCTTTATATAATCTATACTAGCTTTATCTAAGCCGCCTGTACTTAAAAATGGTGTATAAAATAACACTTTTCTCTTCATCTGTTTTCACCAAACTTATTTATCATTATCTTTATCTGATTATTCATACTTTTTTTAAGTTTATATCCTAGTTTTTCATAATTGTCTTCTTGCCTAAACGCTAGTGTTCCATAAAGACGAACCATTATATTAGGTTTTATCTTACATAATAGCTTAAAAATAAAATTTGGAAACTTAATATTTATTTTTTTCTTTCCTAATCCTTTTTCTATAGACTCTACTATCTCTTTTATAGAAACCGGATTTCCCTCTGTTCCTAAATATATTCCATCAGCTTCATTTTTTATAATTAAATGAGTCATATACAAAAGATTTTCTGTGCTTATAATACTTCTTTTATTATTATCATAGTTAAAAGGAATTATTGGTAAAATATTTATAAGCTTCATTAAACTTAACATATTTCCCTTTACTCCTTCACCATAAACCATTGGAGGTCTTACCATAGCAACTTTAAAATTTCCATCTTGCAAAGAGTTTAAAATCTTTTCAGCTTCATATTTACTAGCTCCATAAGGATCATTTGGATTACATGGTGAGTTTTCTGTTAAAATGAAATCATGATTATCTAACTCTCCATCAAATCCATAAACTTTTACTGTTGAGTAAAAAACAAAATGCTTTACACCTTTTCCTTTTGCAGCTGTGGCTAATCTTCTTGTAAGTTCTGTATTCACTTCAAAGTATCTCTCTTCAGGAGCTCCTTTCATTTGATGAACTAAAGCAGCTAAGTGAAGTATTGTATCTACTCCTGTGTAATCTAAATCCTCAGGCTTATTTTTTATTAAACACACCGGAACTATATTATATTCATTTTCATATTTTTTTATAAAATTACTTCCTATAAATCCACTAGCACCTGTTATCATAAGAGTTTTTTTCTTCATTAGTACTCAACTCCTATCTTTTTTACCATCTCATCCTTTTCAGCTAAAAGTTTTTTATCTTTTACAACATCCTCATTTTTCACTTTGTTTACTATTTTAAGAAGTGTTGCTACTATTAACCAAATATCATAGAAAAAACTTTGATATTCTATATAATAAAGATTTAACTCTATTTTGTAAGGCATTATCTCCTGTATATAAAATTTTTCAGGATCTTTCACTTGATTCATTAAATACTCTTCATCAGAAAAAACTATACTTGCTGGAGATGATATTCCACTACGCACAGAAAATATCTCTTTTTGTCTCTTATCGTAATATTTTAAACGTCTTGGAAGCTCTGGTCTTGGACCTATAAAGCTCATATCTCCCTTTAAAATATTCCAAAATTGGGGAAGTTCATCTATTTTAGTTTTTCTCATAAACTTTCCAATTGGCGTAATCTCACTAGAACTACCTTTTATCTGTACTGTATTTTTTTCTCTAAGTTCATTACTTACCATACTACGAAATTTATAAATATTAAACTCTCTCATTCCTTTAGTAAGTCTTTTTTGAGAAAAAAGTATTGGTCCTGATGATGTTACCTTTACTATTATCGCAACTACTAACATCACAGGAGAAAAAACTATTAACCCTATAAGTGATGCAACTATGTCAAATAACCTTTTCATCTTATATCCCTTTCTACTATTAGTCCTCTTTTTACTATTTCTCCCATCTCTATATAAATCTTTTCTTTTATAGTTACTCCACTTCCCAAAAGAACTCCATATGAAAGATGCGAATATTTCTCTAATATACAATCATGTTCAACTATACTTCCAGTATTTACTATTACGCTATTTTCTAATCTACTCTTAGAGTTTATAATGGTATTAGCTCCTATAAAACACCCTTTTCCCACTTCTACATCTCTGCATATATAAGTAGTTGGGTGTATTATTGTAATCAGATTTTCTACTTTAATTTTTTCAGTTAATTCTTTTCTAAGACTATTGTTTCCAATAGCTATATGAAATTTAAACTCTTTAAACTTCTCTATATCTGATATTTTTCCAAGTCTTGGAACATCTAAAATATCCTCTATATTATCGTCATCTAAAAAACCTATTACTTCTAAATTTGAATTGCAAAGGGCAGCATCTATAACTACTCTTCCATGTCCACCAGCTCCAATTATTATAACTTTTTCCATTATATAACCTTTGTTTCTTGCGGTGGTTCTTTATATGTCACTACAAATTTTTTCATTAACTCTTTTAACTCGTTCTGATTAGGATTTTTTATAGCTTCACCTAACACTTTTAAGTGCTCATCTAAGTCTATATCTGTTTCATCTATATGAGTTATAAATATTTTATTATTCTCTGTTTTTTGCGCTGCATTTACATCATAAAGTAGCTCTTCATAAAGCTTTTCCCCAGGACGAAGTCCTACTATATCAATATCGACATTAGCATTTGATAACTTTATCATAGTTTTAGCAAGATCAATTATTTTTACGGGCTCGCCCATATCTAAAATAAATAGCTCTCCACCCTTTCCTAGCGCTCCAGCTTCTATTACAAGTTGAGCCGCTTCAGGAATAGTCATAAAGTATCTTGTTATATCTGGGTGCGTTAGCGTTAGATTTTTTCCTTCACTAATTAGTTTTTTAAATATTGGAATAACAGATCCATTACTTCCAAGTACATTTCCAAAACGTACTGCCATAAACTTTGTTTTTCCTTTTTTATTCATAGTTTCTACAACTATTTCACAAGCTCTTTTAGTAGCTCCCATAACATTTGTTGGATTTACAGCTTTATCTGTAGAGATAAGTACAAATCTATCTACACAATATTTAATAGCCATCTCTGCAACTTTTTTAGTTCCAAATATATTATTTTTTATAGCTTCCTCTGGATTGTGTTCCATTAATGGTACATGTTTATGAGCTGCTGCATGGAATACTATATTTGGTTTGTATCTATCAAAAAGCAACTCCACTTTATCTTGCTCTCTAATATTACAAATCTCACTCTGTAAATCTAAGTTTTTAAATGTTCTTTTCAATTCTAACTCTAAAAAATAGAGATCATTTTCATTTACATCTATTGTAACTAACTTTTTAGGATTATACCTAGCTATTTGACGAGCAAGTTCGCTTCCTATACTTCCAGCTCCACCTGTTACAAATACAACTTTATTCTCTATTATCTCTTTTATATTGTCTCCATTCACAAGTATCTGTTCTCTTCCTAAAAGATCCTCTATACTCACATCACGCACTTGATTAGCTATATTTTCATCTTGAAGTATTTCATCAAGTCCTGGTAATATCTTTACTTTTACATTGTTACAACATTTTGTTAAATCTATTATCTCTTTTATACGATCTCTCTTTATAGTTGGTATAGCTATAACTACAGTTTCTATACTTAGCTCTTTTACTACAGTTTCTAAATCGTAGAAATCTCCATAAACTTTTACACCATTTATATATATTCCACGCTTACGTCTATCATCATCTATAATAGCTGTAATATGATATGGATAGTTTGGATTAGTTAGTGCATCACGTAATAGGGCAACTCCAGCTTCTCCTGCACCGTATATAAGGGTATTTGGTTTTGGCTTACTTTTTCCAAGTACTACTCTATATGATCTGTTTAATCTAAAGAAAAATCTCCAAAGAAGTTGTAACATAACTACTAGTACAAATCCTACTAATACAACTGTTCTTGAATATTGCTCCCTTGTAACTGCATAATATGCTAATGTTACCATTAGCGCTATAAAATTTGTAAAAGTTAAGTTTAAAACATCTAAGGAGTTTGTATAACTCCAACTTTTCATAGAGTTTTTACGAAATAGGTAAAAACACAAAAATGCTATTCCATATATAATGAAATAGCTACTATGTGAATTTTCTTCCCAGTTACTTTCAAATCTTACTAAAAGGCCTAGAAAGATACCAGCAATTACTGTTCCTAGGTCTATTATTAACTTAACTATATTTCTTCTATTAGAAAATAGCTCTGTTATCACATTCTCTCTAAACACCTTTATTCCCCCCTAGAATACTTTTACACTTCCAATATATTCTCTTCTATAATCTCTCAGTTCTATTCCAACCATTTTAGATAAAAGACCTTTAAGTTCATTTTGAACATTTAATAGTTCTTTATTTATTCTATATCTCTGCTCATCATTTGGTTCTTTCATATTTTTAGATAGTCTTATATTTTCTAAAAGCTGTATTTTTAAACTATTCTCTTTATTCAAATTGCTTAAGTATGTTTTTGATATCTCTATATATTGATTTTCTCTTAAACCTATATCAGAGCTCATGCTAATATCTCCACTCTCTAATACAGTAGCTTGTTTTTCACCAACAGTATATTTTTTTAAAATAGATTCATAAATTTGCTCTTTACCCTTTAAAGATTGTAGTTCTAAGTTTATATATCTATCCTCTCCATCTAAAAACTTCTTTTCTAAAGATACATTTGAAACTATATTATTAGATTTTATATAATTTGAAACATCTCTAAAAGCTATACCTCTTATTTTATTCAGTTCTACACCTAAGTTATTGTACTCATAAAACATCTCTTTTGTTTCTGCATTTTTCTTTCTTAAATCTATCTCTAAATTTATAGATGTCATCAGATTATTTAAAGCTCTTAATATCTCT
>JBOFRT010000336.1:0-15742 GCA_051651165.1 Cetobacterium sp. | reverse complement strand
GATTAAATCCTAGATTATACAAAGCTTCTTTAGAGCTCGACAATAAATCTAAAGATAATGTTGAAAACCTTTCCCATGATGCTTATGAATTTATAAAAAATAATAAAGATAAATTAGATGATATAGTTTTACAACTTATTTTAAATAATTAAAAAAGGAGATATATTTATGATAGATAATAATTTAATAACAGTTAATGCTAACATCCCCCCTTATCCAGAGATGGGTGTTGATTTAATTTTAGATAATGATTTGAGCACATACTATGGGTCAACAAGATCAATTCAAGCACAAGGGTTAACATCAGGAGATGTTATATTTGAATTCAAAGAGCACCTAGCAATAAATAAATTTGATTTCTATACAGAACTTAATTTTATAGGTGCTAATAAATGGGGAAGAATTCGAAGTTATGAAATTTTATATCAAAATGATATCTCAACAACAGATTGGGTTATCTTAATACCAAAAACTGAAGTGAATGCAACAGATGGTTGGAGAGAAAATGATTTTCCAACTGTATATGCTAAAAGGATATGTATAAGAGTATATGGAAGTGATGGTGGGTTTATCTTAATAAATAGTATCCGAGCTTATGAGAATTTTGAAATAACTGAAGAATTAGGTGAATGCTTTGAAGAAATAACAAATAAAGAGGTTAATTTAAAAGAAAATTTAAATTTATCAATAATTCAAAATATAAAAGAAAAATTTTCTGAAAATAAAGAACTTTTAAATATTCTAGATGTAGTTAAACATATTTATTTATCTGGAAATAAAGAATATAAAATTATAGAAATACTTTCATCAAAAGTATCACCAAAGGAGTATTCTAAAAAATTAAGAGGTCATGAAAATAAAAATTTAAACTTTTTAGGAATAAAATTACAAAAAAATAAACACTATTTAATTAACTCTGATTCTGAGTGTGAGCTTTTATTACTTTCAAACTCAGAAAATCGACCTTCTATTTCTGGAAAATTATTATTACAGGAAGGGCTTAATAAGGTTTTTTTAAAAGTTGGTGGAGAATTAATTGTTGAAAATACTGATGATAAGAATTTAAATTTTAAAATCTTTGGATTTTTTAAAAGTAGTATTTTTAAAATGGGAAATGATAAGTTTAAAGATTTTTTAGAAAGAAACGAAAATGCAGAGAATGTGTATATAGAAGGTAAAAATTTTCTAGCTTATACAGATAAAAAATGGATAGAAGATAATTTTGATGAACATAGATTTGTAGATTCAGTAGTGACATTAGATGTAGTTTTAGATTATGTTGATAATCTTTTAGATATAGCTAAATTTCATTATGAAAGAACTCCAATTAAAAGAAAGTTTTGGATTGGAAGTCCTGAGGAGGGATTAGTTCAAGGAAACTCTGAACTTGGAAGTTATATGAGTTTTGGAAAAAATTATAGTTTATATTTTAATAACGGAGTTCATAAATTAGTAACTCCAGGATTATGTAAAGTTTTAGCTGAAGATTTAGTTTCAAAAACATTTTTCCCATTACAATTAAGAGAATTGTTAGTTTTAGGATTTCAAAAAACATTAGAACTTAAATACACTAAAATTGTATTGATGGAAGAAACTGATGTAGCAAAATTATTTACAAAACTTTTACTATATTCAAATTCAGATATATTTATAAGTAGATTATTTGGAAAATATTGTGATTATGCATTTATAAAAGAGGAAAAACCGTTAGATAAAATGGTACTTTGGATGAGTGAAGTATTAATGAGAAATTGTGGGAAACTATTTAGTGATCTTGGTTGTGATATTTCAGAAAATATTATTACTATGTGTCAAAATTTTCCAGATTTCACTATGGATATTAATAATTTGACTTTGGAAAATTATAAACATTTTCAAAGAGAAGAAAAGCGATTGTTTAATAGAGAATATTTAAATACTACACCAAAAGAGGAGGCATAGGAATGAGATCAATGAGAGAGATTTTTGCAGAGCTGAGTTTCAATAGAACGGGCAATGCACCTAGTTCAAATGTTTTTAAATTAAAATTAAATAGATTTCGTACTTTAAAGTATTTAGTATTAGAAACTCAAAATAATATTTTTCCAAGAGATATAACTGTAACTTTTAATGATTTTTTAGAAAATAAAATAACTTTAAATGCAATTTTAGTAGAAACAGAGGGGAATATTCAAAAATGGGAATTGGACCCATTTTTAACAGATGAATTAATAGTTAATCTATCAGGAGAGAATCATTCTATTATAAATGTTACACCTGTTTATTTAGATAATAAAGAGTATTTTGTATGTGAGGATATAGATACAAGAGTTCCCTCACATGGCATAGAGGTGATATCAAGTAACGAAGAAAAAGATATATTATTAGATTTAAAAGAATCAAAATTAGTAGATAGAATAAAATTTACTAAAAATGGAAATTTTGAGTTATTTTATTCTGTAGTAGATAACGATATCTTATATCCAATTGATTATACTGTTGATGAAAATAATGATACAGTTAAATTTCTACCTGTAATGATGAATAGAGTTGTTATAAAATCAGAATTACCATTATCAATATCTATACATGAAAATACAGATGTTTATATATTTAATTATTTAAGTGTTGAAATTGAAAATCTGTTTTTAAATAGAGAATATACAGAGTTAAAACCAGAGGTAACAATGGAAAGAATAGTTGAGTTGGAAAAGAAAACTAATTCGACACAAGAGTATATAGAAAAACTATCTATTGCCAAAAATATTTTAATTGGAGGAATGATGGGAGAAACTATTGAATATACAAGCAATAAATTTAAAGTAGTTCAAATATTTAATTTTATAACGGAGGAAAGTATACATCGTATTAGAGCCACTTATATAGATAGTTATGGAAACGAAAAAAGTATAGAAACTGAAAATATTTTAGAAAGTTCAATAGTTAAGGTAGTAAGATTTAAAAAGTTTTATGCAAAAGATATAACTTTTACAATTTTCTCATCAAGTGAGCTAACGAATGCCCAAATAATAGAGGTAGAATTAAATCAATCAGAATTTTATATAGATGAAGATACTGATTTAAAAATAAGTTCAGAAAAAATATCAACAACAACATCACGTCCAAATAATTCATTTCCTTATAGTAACCTATTTGATGGAAATTTAAATAGTCAATTTCACTGTAATCATCCAAGTGATGGACCGACGTGCGATATATACTTTAAGTTAGATAAAGAGTATTTAATAGATAAACTAAAGTTAATGAGTTACAGAGCTGCTGTATCAGGTTTAGTAAATAAATTTAGAGTACTTTTAAAAGATATAAATACAGAAAATACTTGGGTTGAATTAGGAGAGTATGAAGTAGAGACATATGAAAATAAATGGCTTGAAGTAAAAAACAAGCCTTATCTAACAAATGAAATATGGCTACAAATAGAAGATTCAGTAAATAACTGGACATTAATAAATGAATTAGAATTATGTATTCATAGTAATTTAGAAAAAGAGATTAAAAATCTATTTGTTGATGCAAGTTTTGAAGAGTTAAGAGACGATGTGACATACGACGATATATTGGCTTTAGAATCTAAAGGATTAGTTACAGAAGAATATATTGAATTAATTGAAAAAGCTAAAGAACTGTATCTAGAAAAAAAGAGAGATTTGAGTTTTAGAGTAACTTTAGAAAAAAAATGTGTAGCAACTCAAGTAAAGATAAAAACTACGAGTGACATATACAGAAGTGAACTGACATATATTGATGAATATGATTATGAAATAAAATTAAAATCATTAAACATAGCTAAACAAGGACTTGAAACACTTATAACATTTAGCGAATTTTATTGTGAAAAATTTGATATTTTATTAGATGGTGATATTGAAGAAAATTCAATTGAAATCATTGAAATTATAGAAATGGATCAAAAAATATATTATGAAGATGAAGATATCGATGTAAGAGTAGATAAGACTAGCTTGACAGCAGAAAGTTTATGTGGACAATATTCGAATAATATTCCAAGACATGCCATCGATAATGATGTAGCTACAGCATTTCATAGTGCAGATTATAGAAACTACGGCACAGGTGAATATGGAGACTTTATTTTAAAGTTAAATGTTCTTAAGGTTATAAACAGAATGAAATTTCAAACGAGATCGTCACATAACGGAAGAATAAAAGCATATGAGATTTTATATAAAACGAGTAGTACTGAAGAGTGGAAAAAGGTTTATGAACAATTAACAGAAGAAAGAGGAGATTTTAGAGAGGCAGTATTTAAACCAACTTTAGTATCTGAAATATGTATTAGAGTAACAAATGGACATAATAATTTTGTATTTTTTAATGAAATAGATCTATTTAAATACAATGCCTTAGAAGAAAAAATTGCAAATCTTTTTACTGATGAAACACAAACGGCTATAAAAGATAGTGTAACTTTAGAGGATATTGAAAATTTAGAAATTGGATTGATAACAGAAAGCTATATAAATACTTTAAAAAAGGCAAAGCAGTTATATATTGACACTCTAACACCAGAAGAGTTTGAAATTACATTAAATGAAAATACTATTGTTAGTGGAATCAAATTTATTGCTGATGCATCAATACTAAGAGCTAATATAAAGTATAGAAATTCTTGTAATGAAGAGTTTATTCTTGAAAATATTGTTTTAGAAAAGGATGAAAGTTCAGATTATTGTTACTATAGATTTAATGAAATTTATACAAAAAACTTAAAATTAATAGTTTATGGTACTAATGAAATCTATTTAGTTGAAGGGATAGTTGAACCGTCAGAAGACTTTGCCATTTTAGAGGACATTGATTCAAGATATAATAAAGATGATATATCAATTGATTATTATGCAACTGACGGGGTTATTTATAATATTGTTAAATTAAAGACAAAAAAATTAATATCAAGAATAGGAGTAACTTTTAGTGAGGATTTTGCTCTTTTTTATAAGGATACTTTAACAGAAAATAAAAAAATATACTCAGAGGGTAATAATAAATTGGCAAAATTTAAACCAATATTAACAGAAGAGTTTATTATAAGAACTCCAAATAGAAGAATCCAAAAACAAGAGATTGAGTTATACATTCATAATATTTTAGAAGATGAAATAGACTCACTATTTGCAGATGAAGATAAAACTTCGCTTAGAGAAAATATTACTTTTAAAGATATTGTAGATTTAAAGAAAAGAGTAGTCCAAACACAAGAGTATGTAGATTTTATCCAATTGGCATTGGATTTATTTATTGTTCAAAAAAAATCTCAAAAACTAAAATATCTCGAAGAGGAATGTAAGGTAGTTGGAAGTTTAAATATAAATTTAAAAAAGAAACTTTGGAACTTATATGATCTGAAAATAAAATATAAAGATAGTTTAGATATAGAGAGAGAAATAAAAAATGTTGTAATTAGCGAAGAAGATAGCGTGATATCAGTTGCATTTACAAAAATATTTACAAAAGAGATAACAGTAATTTTATATTTAGACGAATTAGAGCTATGGAAACCTAATTGTATAGATGTCAACGAATTACCTCAAGAGGATTATTATTTAACAACATCTAAAGTAGAACTTATTTCTCAAGATACAATAGAGTATTCAAGTAATATAGGTGGAACCCAAAAACCTTTATCAAATGCTTTTGATGGAACTATTGGAACAAATTATTATGCAACAGGATTAGGAAATATTGATTTAAAACTTTCAGAAATTAAAGTTATAGATGCTTTTTTATACGTGGCAACTAGTACAGTTGGTAATCCTAAAAAAGGAGAGATATACTATAAACTATCTGATGATAGTGAATGGATTTTTGTTAAAAAATATGATGTAGATCCAATTGCAACAAGTGATGTTCGTAGTATAGATATTCCACCGATACTTGCATCAGAATTGAGAGTTAGTTTTACTGAAACAAGTAATTCACAGATAGCTTTAAATGAAATAAATTTAAAAATATACGATTCAACTGCTAAAAAAGTTAAAGAGCTATTTACTGATGATTTTTTAACACAACTAGTTTCTGGAATTACAAAAGAGTATTTAGATGAGTTGTATCCTTTAACAGAGGAGAGTATTGAAAATAGATTAAAAGTAGAACTAGCTAAAATTTTACTACTAAATAATGGAAAAAAAGCGATAGATTACTTCAGTATAAAGCCTTTAGATAAAAATGTAGGGGACTATATGAATCCTTTAAGGATAAATCAAACTGGATTTGATGTAGCAACTCCTTACTATTTAAAGCCAAACAGAAATTATATATTTGTTTGTAATAAATCAATTAATACATGCTTAAGAATCAGTCAAAAAGATCCAAACACTGATGTATTTAATATAGCTTTAAAATCTGGAATAAATATTATAAATCCAGGTGAATTTCAAGGGCAGATGTTTATAAGAAATGGACGAGATACAGAAATAAAAATGTATCCTTTAAATGAAGTAGATAAAGCACTTTTTTATAAATACGGGTATAACACACTTGATGAATTTTATGATATCCCACATATAGATGAAGTAGTTTCATTAGAGTATGCAAATTCTAATTTATCCTATGTAGAAGGTATTCATGGACTTGCTGTAACAGATATAAATTGGATAAAATCAAATTTATCCAAAGAGGAGTTTCTTGAAGTAGTAAAAGTTAGAGATGAATTTTTAGAGTTTTTATATATGTTAGTAGGAGCAAATAAAAGATTTGATGAGCCGATACCATATAAAAGAAATCTATGGCAAGGAGCTTCAGGATGGAATCCACGTGCAGGAAATGGATTTACAGCATACGCAGGAAATGCTTTGGCTATTTCACAAAAAACAAAAAAAGACTATTCAGGATGGGTAGTAGGACATGAAGTAGGACATGAACTTGATAATAACTCATATCATATGGGATTATTTGGAGAAGTATTTAATAACTGGTTTTCTGAATCGGCATTATTAGAGTATCATCACGGTGGAGGTTGGTCTCATGATTTTGTTATAACAGATACAGAAATTCCTATTAATGAGGCAAATTACTGGGGGAAACTGGCATTTTGGTTTAAATTTAGATATTTTTATAATGATAAAGAGTTCATAATAAAGATGAATGAATATATGCAAACTGGTAATGCAGTTAATAGTGAAGATGCAGCTTCAAGACTTGCTATGTTTACATCGGATATATTAAATAGAGATACAAGCGATTATTTTTTACGTCATAGTTTTCCTTTAAATCAAGAGGCTATAGATGTATGTAAAACATATCCACCATTTGCAATTCCAATTTGGGAGATTAATTGGAACAATAGAGAAGCATTTATTGAGGAAGAGAGAAAACTATTTTTAGAAAATTTTAATAGCAGACAAAATATATAAAATATGTTAGAATACTCTCCTATGTAAAAAATATAAAAAATTTAGGAGGAAAAAATGAATAAAAAATTATTTGCAGAGTTTTTAGGAACTTTTTGGTTGGTATTAGGTGGATGTGGAAGTGCTGTATTAGCAGCAGGATATCCAGAACTTGGAATAGGATTTACTGGTGTGGCTTTAGCCTTTGGATTAACAGTTCTTACTATGGCGTATTCAATAGGTCATATTTCAGGATGCCATTTAAATCCAGCGGTAACAGTGGGATTATTTGTAGCAGGAAAGTTTGACAAGCAAGAGGTTTTACCATATATACTAGCTCAAGTAATTGGAGGATTAGTAGGAGGATTAACACTATTTGCTATTGCCTCTGGGAATGCTGAATTTGTTTTAAATAGTGGATTTGCTGTTAATGGAGTAGGAACTTTATCTCCAAATGGATATTCATTAATATCTGGAGTTTTATGTGAAATAGTTTTAACAATGATGTTCCTATTTATAATTTTAGGCTCAACTTCGGAATCAGCGCCAAAAGGATTTGCTCCAATATCAATAGGGTTAGGATTAACATTAATACATTTAATAAGTATTCCAGTAACAAATACATCTGTGAATCCAGCAAGAAGTACAGCGGTAGCATTGATAGCAAGAGGAGAAGCATTAAATCAACTGTGGGTATTTTGGATAGCACCGATAATTGGTGCCATAATAGCAGGAATAGTTTACAAAACTATATTTAATGAGAAGTAGATTTATTTTTATATGATAATATATTGAAATTTCACATTAAGTATTTTGCATCAAATTTCAGTTGAAATATTTATATTTTAGATGTATCATATATAGTAAATTAATTATATATTTTAGGAGGAATAAATTGAGAAAAATAAAAATACTTATATTAGCAGCAACTTTAAGTTTAACAGCTTTAGCAGGATCTGTTAATGGAAATATTACAAAAATAAGAGCTTATGAGCAAGGAAGTCAAATTAGTTTTGAATCTAAGATTCCAAATATGACTTTTAAAGTAAAAAAAACTGATATTTTTAAAGCTATGACAAGAATTGGGAAAGTTATGTCAGTTGCAGATCTTGAGAAAAATGGAATTATCTTAGATGTAGATAGAAAAGTAGTAGTTACTTTAGATAGAGTTAAAGATGGATTATATATAAAATCTAAAACTAATACTATGTTTATATCTGAAAGAGAATTAGATAAGATTAGATAATAATATTTCAAAAGGGAGTGGTTATTTTTATCTCCCTTTTTTATTTTTAATAGTAATTATGCCTAGAGAAATCTAGATAAAGGAGATTATGGTTATTAATTATGGAATGTCTTAAGAAAATTATTTATGCGTTACCATTAAACAATGAGAATAAGAATAAACTTTATTTTAAATTGAGTAATGATGAGATTTATTATATAAAATTTTTACAAAATAATGCATACATATCTCTTAAAAATGGAGAAATTGTTATTTTAAAAAATCTTTCATTGGATGTTAAAAGCCTATTGTGTGAATTAAAGATATTAAACAGTAACTTATTATTGAAAAAATCAAAATTTGAAACACTTAAAAAGGAAAGAGGATTTTGGACAGAAAGTGAGTTGGATTTTTTAAAAGAAAATTTTAATAAATATACGATGCTTGAATTGTCCGAAAAATTAAATAAGACAATACCACAAATAGAAACCGCTAAAGTTAATCTTAGGTTATACCCTATAAAATACTGGAGTGAAAAGGATGTGGAATTTCTTAGAAATAATATTAATCAATCTATTTATTATTTATCTGAAAAATTAAATAGATCGATTCCTTCCATAAGGTCTAAAATACAATGGCTAAATAAAATTAAATAAATAGGAGATTTCTAAACCTATGGGCATAGAAATCTCCTGTTTTACTTATTTATTTTGGGTTGAATTTGATAGTTCAGTTGCAAGAAAAATAGAAGTAACCTTATTACTTAGAGGTTTGCTTATATAATAACCCTGTGCGAAAGTTACACCTAATTCTTTTAAATAGTTTAACTGATTTTTACTTTCAACACCTTCAGCTACAACTTTTAAATTTAGCTCTTTCATTAATAAAAATAAATGTTTATAAACAACCATTCCTTTATCTTTATTCTCTTTTATAGAATCTAATAAAGATTTATCAAATTTAATAGTATCAATAGGAAGTAGAGGTAAAAGTCGGGCAGTACAATGACCAGCTGTAAAATCGTCAATTGATACTTCAAAACCTAATTTCTTTAAAACATGTAGCTTTTCAATTATTATATCTGTATTAGAAATAAATATAGATTCTGTTATTTCAGCTTCAAAATGATATCCAGATATATTATATTTTTTTAAAAGTTCTTCAATACGTTTAATAAAATCGCAGTTATTGAATGTTTCAATGGATAAATTAAAAGAAATTTTAAAATTATCTAAAGAAAGATTTGAATTTAGTTGATTTTTAACAAAAATAAAAGATTCCTCTATAATTTTAAAATCAATTTCAGTTACAAAATTATTTGTTTCTGAAATAGGAATAAACTCCATTGGACTAATAACTCCAAGTTCCTTGGAAGTATATCGTGCTAAAGCTTCAGCTCCAATTATTCTATTAGTTTTTAAACATATTTTAGGTTGAAAAACTGAATGAATACCATCTAGATTATCTTGTAAATTTTTTAAAATAGTCAGTTCTCTATGTTTTTTTAGAATAAAATCATTAGTTGCAATTTTATAAAATTCTAATTTAGATTTTTGAATTTCAAATAAAGCTAAATCAGCGTATTTAAATGCCTCTAAAGTAGTTAAATTTAAATCTTTTAAACACAATCCAACACTAAAAGAGATATTATTATTTTTAAAGAAAGGGTTATATTTTTTCAAATTTTCAAAAATAAAAGTTATGTATTCAGATTTTTCCAATGAAAAACCATAAAATTCATCTCCAGAAATTCTAAAAAAATATGTATTTTTAAATTGAGTTAGCAAAAGTTTACTAAATTCTTTAAGAATTAAATCTCCGATTTTATGCCCAAGAGTATCGTTAATATTTTTAAAATTATTTAAATCTACTATAAAGCAACAACCTTGAAAATTATTGTTTTTACAAAATTTATCAAACGCAAATCTATTTGGTAATGAAGTTAATGGATCCTTTAGCTTCATATTTTTATTCATTTTATTTTTAAAATACGTTAAAATTAATAAAAGTATTAATATTCCAAGCATTAAATACGTTATTTGTTTTGTTTTTTTATTCTTAATTAAAGCTTGTCTATTTTCAAGTATTCGTTCATTAATAGCAGATCTAATAATTTCATCTTTATTATTTAAATACTTTTCTGCTTTATTTATAATATTTTTTAAAATTTCGTTATCATTATTAAAAGAAAATTTAATAGGTACACTTTTAAATAGATCAACATTGTAATCATCAGAATTGAAATGCACATCGTCAGCACTTAAGATCAACCCTATTGATTTATTATTTAGTGATCTAAACAAATCATCAGTACTATCAAATGTTGCTATATTTTCATTTGTTTCATAAAGATGTACTATTTTATCAACAAAACTATTTTTTAAAACTCCAATTTTATTATTAGTGTTATTATTAGATTTTTTTAGAGTGATTATTTTAATTGGAAGATCATAAATACAGTTGGATAAAATAAGATTATTTTTATTGTTTATAGATAAAAAAATATCAATATCATTTTTAATATTAAATAAATTATAATATTTATTAGCTTGAATTGAAGTGCTAATCAACTCAAGATTAATCAAATCAGAAATATCCTCTAATAAATTAGGAGCAATTCCACTATATTTATTATTGTATGTTGAATAGTATGCAATAACTGAGTTTAGATTATTGTCATATGCAACTTTTAAAATTTTATGTTGTTCTAAGTATTTTTTTTCATCATCATTTAAAGTAAGAAAGAAATTGTTTTTAATAATTTTTTTGTTAAGATTTAAAATATGAGAGTTTATTAATTTTCTATATTTTAAATCTAAAGCTCGATTTATAAAAGGAATTAATTCTTTGAATTTAAATTTCAATCCCAATGAAGCTCCATTAATTAGAGGTATTTTAAATCCCTTATTTATATTATAAAGTTCAGGATAAGAAGTTAAAATAAATTCATTTTTATAAAAATTTAAATTATCTACTTTTATTAACGAAGTATTAACATTGTAGGTATTTAAAATGTTTTTGAATAAATTTTCGTAGAGTTCATTTGTTGAGATATAAATAGATTGGTTATCAAGATCAGATATTTTCTTGATATTTTTTTCTTGTGAAACTATGAATAAACTTTTCTCCAAAATAGTATTTGTAAATATAAATTGATTATTAAGAGAATCTGTTTTATTGATAATTCCAATACCGTCAATCTCATTTAGGATAGATTCTAAATGAGAGTTAGTTATAGTTTTATAGTTAATATTTAGTTTTAAATAATTAGATAAAAGATCTTTTAAAAAGTAGTTTACATTATAGGGATCTTCATTAAAAATTCCAATAGTAAACTCTTTTTTTCTTAAATTATCTAATGTTTTTTTTTCGTTGTTATTACGAGGTATATAAACTTCTCCAAAAGAGAAGGCATATATAAAAAAAATAAAAAAATAAATTTTTTTCAAAGAGACCGTTACAAATTTTTCAAATTTAAAAAAATTAGAAAAAAGCCTTATTTTTAACATAAATTTCAAGATAAGTGGCTATTTTGGTAACGGCTATTCACCTCCCTAAGTTTTTATGTATTTTCTTGAAATCATTTTTAATAAAGGAAATGGCAAAAATTGGAATAATTAATTTGTAATATAAAAACCACACACTCAGTTTAACATGAATGTGTGGTTTAATATTACAAAAAAGTAAAGTTCTCGGGGGATTACTTTATTTTGAGTAAAATTGTGACTAATTAGTTGCAAACATGTTTGCGATTAAAATTATCATGGGGACTTATAAAAAAAGCACACATGCGGTATAGAAAACTAAACCCAACTTACTTTTTTCATTTGTTAACGTTAATAAAATTAGTGTACAAGATATTAAAGTATTAATCAATAGGTTTTTATTTAATTTATTTATTTATTTTTATGGTTATTGTGATTAAGTATTTTAAATGATAAAATTAATATTCAGACTTTTTTATTTATTTTTGATGAGAATTGTATAGATAACGTAAAGGAGGAATTTTGACAAATACAGCTAAAATATTATTAAAAATATTATTAAATGGAGATCTTCATGAAAATGATTTAGAAAAATATTTAGACTTGGATTTAAATTCAATAAAAAAGAATTTAAAAATTTTGGACAACTATTTAATTACGCATAAATTAGGATCTATAAAAAAATATAAAAATGTTTATATTCTTGAAAAAACAAATAAGAATTTAATGATTTCATTAGTAAAATTGGATCTTTTATCTTCAAAAGATCGTCAAGACATACTATGTATAAAATTACTTCTTGACGGAGAGCTAAATTTAGAAAAAATAAAAGAAGAGTTAGGCATATCTAGAACAACTTTACAAAAAGATTTAAGATATCTTAAAGAATATTTGAAATATAATCAAATCGAATTAGAATCTAAAAATTTTAAAGGTATATTTTTGAAAAAAAGGGATAGCCTTCAAATAAAACATATTTTATGTGAAAAAATAATGCATTTATTTGTAGGAAAGGAATATCTGACAAAATATCAAATGAAATTATTGAGTAAAATTGATATTTTGAGTAGTTCAAATTTCTTTTTAAAGTTTTCTAAAATTACTAAAGAGTTTGAAATTGGTAGATTTGCAATTACATTCTATGCCCTTTATAGTATGAAATGTATAGAAAGTTTAAGTGACTCTTTTATTTATGAAGGTGATATTTTACAAGTTCATCCAGAATACCCCATTATACTCAAGCAATTAGAAAAAATGGACTTACAATTAAGTTTTGAGTTTCAAAAATTTGTAGCTACAGTAATTTTAAAGGCACGTTATTTTCCAATGTTTGATTTAGAATTGAAAAATTCTTTTGATAGTTTTATGGAGAATTTAGAAAAAATTTTAGGGTTAAAATCAAATGAAAAAGAAAAATTAACTAAAAGATTAATTAAAAAATATCAAATAGGATATTTAAATAAAAAATATGATTTGTTTTGGATAAGGTCTAAGATAAAATCTAATTTACAAGTTGAATTTGCAAATATTATTCAAGATATAATACTTCAATCAAAAATTCAAATGATGTATGGAGATATTTTAGGGATAGCAGATGTAATATTAGATTTTTATATTGAGAAGGAATATTCTAAAAAATTCAAACTGCTTTTTATAGTTCAAAATATAGAGGGAATAGAAAATACATATTATAAAAATATATTTAATTATATTCAAACATTTTATCCAAAAGTTGAAGTCTGTACAGAAACTATTTTAGATTTTAAATTTGGAATTATTCAAGAGATGGAAAAGTACGATTTAATTGTATCTGAATTTGAAAATATAGATTTTAAGAATTCAAAAAAAATATGTAGATTAAATATAGAGGAGATTCAAAGTATACTTTCAGAAACTATTTTAACAAAAATATTGATTAAATTTAAAAATTATTGTGAGTTAACTTAGGAGGAGATATGAGAAAAGTTATATGTGGGATATTATTAAAATTAAATCTACTTTTGGCTGAAGATTTTATAAATTTAGAAAAAGAAATAAAAATAAAATATATAGGTTCACATATAAATAAGGCGATAAAATTAGAAAATATAAATTTAGAAGAAGTAGAAGGTCAAATATTTGCTTTAATATTCATTAGTAACTCTATTGAAAACATATTAAATTCAGAGTTTGAGAGTTTTATTTTACAGATAACTAATGATTTAAAAAAGCAACTAAAAATAAAAAAAATTGAAGTAATAATAATACAATCCACAGAATTAAATGCTAAAAAACGAGTAATACAGAAAAAATATTAAATGAGTATATAAAACTTATTTTCAAAAGTGAGGTGAAAAATTGTATTTTTTGAACAAGAAATCATTGTATATATTAAATCTATTTTTAACTTTTGATAAATATAATGTTCAAGATTTGGAAAAAATTTTAAAAATAAGAAAAAGATCGGTAATAGAGAATATTAAGACAATAAATAATTTTCTTAAAACTTTTGATATAGATGGAATTATAGAAAAAAATAATTTGTTTTGTATTAATAAAAAGGAGAAGGGAAAAGTGAAGGCATTACTGCGATTTTACTCACCACTTGGGCTAAGAGAAAGAATGGATTATATTTTATTAAAGCTTTTTTTTTATGAAAGTTTAAAAGTAAGTACTGATTTTTTAGAAATAGATGTAACTCGAAGAACAATTAATAATGATTTACAAAAAATAAAAGAACATTTACAGGAATATAATTTAAGTTTTTTAAGTTTTCCATCAAAGGGAATTTTTTTAAAAGGAGAAGAGAAAGATATTAGAGTATTATTTAGTAAATATCTAGCTAAGTGCTTAATTCAGAAAAATAATTGCCATGATTTATTTAATAAATTGCTAAATAATACATTTGGTAAAAGTAATTTAAAAGAAGCTGAAGAGATGATTTTAAATTTATCTGAGAAGTTAAAAATTTCTTTACCAATAGAATATTTTTATTATTTAGTTGCAGTAATTTTAGTTAATTTTTATAGGAAAGACAAGGAGTTACAATTTTTTCAAGAATATAATACTCCAAAATATTTATTAAATGATAAAAAATATGAGTTACTAACAATTTTTTTTAAAAATTCTGGATTAAAAAAACTAAAATTATATGAATTAGATATAGTAATCGATACATTTTTATGTTTTGATAAAGAATTTTATTTGGAAAAATTTGATGATGAAGTTGAAAATTTTTTAAATAAATTAGAGAATATATTAAATATAGATATTCCTAATGATGATGAATTTTTAATGAAAGTAACAAATGTTATAAAAATAGGTAAATTTAAAGCAGAAGTAAATTTATCAAAAAATAATGAAAATTATAAATTAGAAAACGAATATGAACAGTACTATGAAAAAATAAATTTTGTTATTAAAGAAATTATTCCAAAATTTTGTAATGATGATATCTTATATCTAACCATATTAATAAAAGATACCATTGATAAATTAAAGCTACATAATAAAAAATATAAAAAAGTTATTGTTGTTGATAACTCTTTTAATCAAATTTTAGGAACATTACTTTCAAAATATTTAAAAAATAACTATTTACTTAATATTTTAAAAATTATTCCTAGTTATGAATTAAATAAAAATTTAAATATAGAATTTAATTATTTAATATCTTTAAATAATCTGGATATTGAAAATATAAT
>JBOFRT010000335.1:0-3817 GCA_051651165.1 Cetobacterium sp. | reverse complement strand
ATTAGGATAGAAGATGGAATTATTTATGGACCAGGAGTTTTAGATTGTAAAGGTGGTGTTATAGTTGGATTTCTAGCTGCTCAAGCATTAAAACATATTGGGATAGATAGAGAGATAAAACTTATTTATTCAGGGGATGAGGAGATACAACATTCTACATCTTTAGGAAAAGGTGCAGATGTATTTTTAAATGAAGTAAAAGGATTTGCTGCTGCTTTTGATTGTGAAACTGGATTTGTTGATGGAAGAATAGCTGTAGGGCGTAAAGGCGGAGCAGTTTATAAAATAAAAATAATAGGGAAAGGTGCCCATGCAGGAAATGAGCCACAAAATGGGATAAGCGCTATAAAAGAAGCAGCTCATAAAACTATTAATTTAGAAAAGTTAACAAATTATGAAGGAATAACTTATAATGTTGGAGTTATAAAAGGTGGAACAGTTGCAAATAGCATTCCAGCTGATTGCGAACTTCAAATAGATGTAAGATTTAGAACAAATAGTGATGTAGAGATAGCCCAAAAAGTTTTAGAAGAGATTACAAGTACATCATATGTGAAAGGAACTACAGCAACTTTAGAAACTGTTTCTTTGATGCATCCAATGGAAAAGAATGATGGAAATATGAGACTATTTGAATTAGTAAAACAAGCATCTTTAGAATTAGGTTTTGTAGAACCAAGAGAGTGTGTATTGGGTGGAGCATCTGATGCAGCATATAGCGTTATGGCAGGAGTACCAACAGTTTGTGCGATAGGAGTTAGAGGTTATGCGAACCATACTTTGGAAGAAAGAGCTCTTGTAAGTTCTTTAGAAGAGAGAGCAAAATTACTAGTTGCGACAGTTTTAAATATGCCAAAGGATTTTAAATAAAAAATTAAATTAAAGAAAGGAAATAAAAAATGAACAATAATAATACTAAAAAAAATATAATAGCGTGGTTATCATTAGTTATGTTGATAATAATATTTTCAGGAGTATTTCAAAAAGCTGAAGGACCGTTAAGAGCACTAGATTTTAATACATTAGCAGGAAGTTTTGGAAAGGTATCTGGAAAACTAGATTTTAGAGGAGCTGGGGGAACAGGAGCTAAAGAAGGGTTTTTATTTGCGTTAACATTAATACCAACAACGATGTTAGCTCTGGGACTTATTGAAGTGGCACAAGAATTAGGTGGTTTAAGAGTAGCTTCAAAGATTTTTACTCCCCTTTTAAAACCTTTAATGGGATTACCAGGTGTAGTTGGATTAACATTTGTAAGTACATTTACCTCTTCAGATGTAGGAGCTGTAATGACAAAAGAACATTTTGAAAATAATGAAATAACAGATGATCAGAGAGCAATTTTTGTTGCCTATCAATATGCAGGATCAGGAGTAATAAATAATACTTTAACTGGGGGAGCACCACTTATAGCAGTTTCAATTGTTCCAGTTGGATTAATTATTCTTATTCAAATTGTAGTAAAAATTATAGGAGCAAACATAGTAAGACTTTACTGTAAAAGTTTAAGTCAAAAAGAAACGAAAAAAGATAAAGCATTTGTTTAGGAGGGAATTTAGTGAGTACATCAAATACAAAACAGGTTAGTGTAGTAGAAACATTTATGAAAGGAGCTAAAAAAGGTCTTTATATAGGATTAGAATTAATAGCTCCAGCAATGGTTATGGCATACGCTTTAATAGCAATTTTAACAGTAACAGGTATGATGCCAATAATAGGAAAATATCTATCTCCTGTAATGGCAATCTTTGGATTACCTGGAGAAGCAACAGTAGCTCTAATAGCAGCCTTTTTTGCTAAGGCAGCAGGTGCAGCAAGTGCATTACTTCTTTACGAACAAGGGCTTATAAATCAAGAACAAGCAACGATACTATTTCCAACTGTTATAATAATGGGAACTTTAGTAGGACATTTTGCTAGAATAGTTTTAGTTTCAGATGTGGCAAAAAAATATCACAAGTTATTACTAATGATTCCTCTTATTGATGCAGTCATAGTAATGCTTTTAATGAGAGTGATATTGAAGTTTTATTAATTTAATTGGTCTCTAATAAAGAGAGGGATAATATGATTGAAAAGAATTTTGAAAGCATTATCGAACTTAGAAAAAAAAGAAAAATGACGCAAAGAGATTTAGCTAGAATAACTGGATTAAATATAAGAACTATCAGTCGTTTTGAAAATGGAGAAACAATATCGGCTACTTCAGAGAAAAAGATATATATAGCATTGGGATATGACTTTTTGCAGGATACAGATATTTATTTAGAAAAAGTAAAAAGATCTTTTGATAAACAAGCAAGTGGTTATAATGAGTATACTCTTTTAACAGACAATACATATTTAAGTAGAATTCTTAATATAGGATATCCATTTAAAGATAAAAGAGTTTTAGATTTAGGGTGTGGAACCGGTTTATTATCTTTAAGTCTTGCAAATAAAGCGAAGGAGATATTTGCTCTAGATATAAGTAATGGCATGATTAACAGTTTAAAAGCTAAGATAAAAAAAAGAGAGATAAAAAATATAAATGCTATAAAGGGAGATATCCATAATACAGAATTTCCAGATAACTTTTTCGATACAATAGTATGCGTTCTTTCCTTTCATCACTTTCATGATATAAGTAGAGTTATGCAAATACTAAAAAGAATATTAAAACCTTTTGGGGAGATTATAGTAGTTGATATATATAGTTCATCAAATGAGGGAGAGCAGATTTTACAAAATACTTGTGAAAAAATTAGAGACTTTTCTCATAATAAATTTTTTACATTAAAGGAATTAAAAGAACTTTTAAAAGATTTTGATTTTGGTGGATTTGAAGTGGAGAAATTTGAGGTTAAAAGAAATTATAAAGACTGGATAAAAATGGCAAATTTTGAAGATAGTGAAAAGATATTATTTAATTTATTAAAAGGGTTAGCTTTAAATGGGATTTCAATGGGGAGTGAACTAAGGCTAGAAGAGAATACTATAAAATTCACTCAAAATATGGTGACAATTAAGGCTATAAATTTTAAAAACTTCTAGAATAGAAAAAGAGGTAATAAATGAAAGAGATGTTATTAATGCTAGCAATTATAATATGTATATTTGCTATTGGGGATGTATTAAGTGTTTTTACAAAAGCTAAGTTATCATCAATATTTGTAGCTTTACTTATTTTTTTAATACTATTTATGTTGAAAATAATACCTATTGACATTGTTGAAATATCTGGTTTAACAAAAGTTGGTCGTTGGGCTAGTCCTATTTTGGTTTTTGGAATGGGAACAATGGTAAATTTCAAACAATTAAAATCAGAGTGGAGAACAGTTTTAGTTTCAATGATTTCAATGTTTGGAGCTATTGGATTTATGATGGTAGTAATACCGATAATTGGTAAAAATTCAACTTTAGTAGCAGTTCCTATAATAAATGGGGGAATTGTTGCTACAAATATAATGGTTAGCGGAGCATTAGAAAAAGGATTTCCAATGGCAGCAGCATTTGGTACATTGATATACGCCTTACAAAAATTTGTAGGTACACCAATAGCTTCTTACTATGGATTAAAAGAAGCAAAAAATATAGTGAAAAAACATAGAGAAAACTTTAGTCTACAAAATAAAATTAAAGACGAAATAGATGACGAAAGAAAAAAGATAAGATTTTCAGAAGAAAATAAAGCATATTTTACCCCTTTTGTTTGCTTTGGAATAACAACTTTAGGAGCTTACATTGGGTTTTTATTACAAGATTTAACTAGTATAAATAATACAATATGGTGTCTAATTATAGGTGCTACACTTTCTCACTATGGGGTTGTTCCAGA
>JBOFRT010000334.1:0-3454 GCA_051651165.1 Cetobacterium sp. | reverse complement strand
TAACTTTATTAAAATATTAAGTTCTTTATAATTCATTTTACACTCTCCTAAAATTTTAATTTTTAGGTAAAATAAAAAAGACACTACCTTCAAAAAGTGTCTTTCCCTATTTTCTCCTACTGGAGATATTATTTTTTATTTTTATAAATATTTCGTACTGTACGAAATATCTTATTTTATATTTATACTTTGGTACACTACTTATTGTACCTTTTTTTCATTTAAATATATGATTAAGTCCTGATTTTATTGACTTCTATTAGCTTATGAACATACTTTTCAAAATACTATAAAGTTCCGTTCTTAATATTTATTTAAAAATTACTAATTATAAACTTATAAAACTTAGGTTATATCTCTTTCAATGGACATGAGATTAAAGCCAAAATACCTATCTAAGCATTGAAAACACTAGCTTTATACATTTTTAGTTTACAACTTTTTTTGACAATTTTGTACCTTACCAGTATACAAAAAGGCTATTTTTTGTTGTAAATTTTTTATTTTTTTCTAGATTTATTTATCTTATCCCAATTCTTTAAATTGTCTCTAAAGTTTACAACTGCTTGATGTGTCTATCTTTAATCTAACCCTAATCATTTTTTTATCAACAGTCATCTGACCATTGATTTTATTGACTTAAAAGCTATTTTTTGATTTTATAAAAAAGTTGTAAGGGAACCTTTTTAAGTTCCCTTACGTTGTTTTTATCAAATTTTTTAAAGCCCTTTTCAATTTTATTAAAATTTTTTTTATTTCCGTTTTATTAGTAAATCTTAATGTATTCGGTCTTAATAATCTAAATTTATTACAAAATATTTTAAATCTTATTTTAATATTAATATTTTTCATCAAACCTTTTAATATATTTTCTGTTAGAATTAAGCCCTCATAGTCAGCCCAAGCTATAAATTCGGTAAAAGTTCTAAAGCTATTTTTAATACCTTTGTTATATTCATTTAACAAGTAATTTATATAGTAACTTTCTACAACTGGAACTAAATCTTCTAATTTTTCAAGCTCTTTTATATGCTTTTTTAATTCATATAACATTCTTTTATTTATTTCTTCTGCAGTTTGTATGTCTAGGATTCTATTTTCATATCTAGTTTCACTTATTCTATTTTTATCCGAACTATTATAAATGGTTGTTTGACTCCTTTTTGCCATTATTTTAAAGTTCCCTATATTTCTATTTTCTAATATAGGTTTTTTGGTTTCATACATTCCACCGCTATTTCTTTTTAAATTTAAACATTCAAGTAATAATCTAAATAGCTTTTTATTGCTCTCAAACTTTTCTTTTAGATCTACTGCAAAATCTATTCTTTTTAACATTCCATTACTAAGACCTAGTTTAATTTTAATTTCTTCTATAAATGCAAGTGTTTCCTTAAGGTCTGTAAGTTCTATACCGCCATTTATAGATTGACTAGGTTTTATAACAATAATAATCTCATTCTTTCTAGTGATAGTGGTATATTTATCCAAAATTCCAGCTAAGCCTTTTATATCATTAATTTCAATATCTGTATTAAATAATATGCCTATGGTATCAACCCCGCCTTTAGCATATATTTGGTCGTTTATTTTTGACACTTTTTTCGAGTATTCCTTTTCCAATGTTCCCACTCTCCTACTATTCTTTTAAATAATAGGGAATAGGGTTGGTAAAGTCTACTTGTTTTTGTAAGCAATTTATGATATACTCATTTTACTAAGATGTGTATATTTTTTTGCTTTCAAGCAAGATTATATCCAACCCAAAAGACTACTATTTGCCGATAGTGGTCTTTTATTTTACCTGTTTTGTAGGTTTCATTATTCGCCTACCTCTTCCTCTGAAACGTTTGAACTCTTTTTTCTAATAGTGATTTTCTTAGTTCTAGGACTATATGTTACTTCAATCTCTCTTTCATCTAAATCCAATCCCATATGTTTAACCCATGCCATAGGTAGATTTACTCTTGGTGTCATATTTCCAGCTCCAGACTTACCAAATACTAATTTTAAATCTCTAGTTTCTTTCACTATTTCTTTTTTTTGAGTTCTTCTTTTTTTCTGTTCCAAATTTATCACCTCCTTGCCATGAGGTTATTTGTATTATAATAACGATTCGTTTTTATGTCAATATTTTTTTATTTTATTTTTTTTAAAACTATATAAAATAAAGAAAAATAAGTGGTTTAAGATAAGCTATGTTTAAATATTTTTTTACATTTTTTGTGTAATAATGTCTTAGTACATTTTACACACTGTTCTTTTTTACTTATTAAATTTAAAATAAAAAAAGCTGAAATTAATCAGCTTTTTTATTTATTATATTTACATATGTTTGCCCAAATTTATAATAATCGCTATCTTTGGATATTTTTTCAAAATTTTCTAGAGCTTCTTTATTTTTACCAAGCTTATAATAATTAATTCCTAATTCTAAATATAAATTTGGAAGATTATGAGCATAAATTTCTTTAGTTTCATCTAATAAGTCTTCGTATATTTTTATAGCTTTTTCATAATCATTAAATTTTGAATATATATTTGCCATTTTTTCATTTGTCTCGTAAATTAAACGACTTTCAGAGTTTTTTAATTTAATTTGTTCTAACATTTCAATAGCTTTTTCTTTATTATTTTGTCTCTCGTATAAATTAGATAAACTAGATAATAAATATTTATCTGATGTTTTTGGATTTAAGTTATATGCTTCTTCTTTATATTTTAAAGCTTCATCATATCTACTAGACATATAATAAGCATGACTCAGATTATTATACAGTTTAATTTTATCTTTCACACTTTGGTTAATGATATTTTTTGAAGCTTTCTTGTAATTTATAATACTTTCTTCATATCTTCCTTGGTCAAGATAAATTTCTCCTAATTCTTTATATGCCTCATATAATTCAGCTTTATTTTTAGAATTTTTAATAATATTTTCATATCCCAATACTGCTTCATCATAATTTTGATTATCTGCTAATTTTCTATAATAATCTAAATCACTTTTCTCTTCTTTTTTTTCATTTATTCTTTTTAATTTATCAAAATACATCTTCATACTTTCTGTTTTTCCACTACCAAAACTTGATGTTATAAATGTTTTTTCTTTTATTTCATCAAGAATACTTTCTTTCTCTGCATTTAAAGTATTTTTTATTTCTCCAGATAATTCATTTATATTTTCTCGTTTAAATTCTACTTCACTTCTTATTTTTTCAAGATCTTCAGCTGTTTTTTTATCTAGTTGTTCATATTTAATTTTCACATCATCTTCTAATATTTTTAAAGCTTCTTTTATTTTTTCAATTTCTCCAAATTTTTTATTAAGCTCCCAGGTTCCAATAACTTTAATACCAATTAAAACTGCTATAACTAATGCCAAAAATTGATATATTAAAGTTTTTAAATCATTAAAACTTTCTTTATATAGAGATTTTACATCTCCTGTTGA
>JBOFRT010000333.1:0-2159 GCA_051651165.1 Cetobacterium sp. | reverse complement strand
TACTTTGAATCTCTGTTAAACCAGTTATATCTTTTTCTAAAGATAGTAAAGTTTTTAGTACTCCATTATGCTCTCTTTCTATATGTTGTTCTATTGCTCTTTTTGCTGTTATAAAATTATGATTATCCTCATAAACTATGCCCTCATCAAAGGTTTCACCACAAAAGATACAAGTAAAATCCTGCTTTTTTGAGTTATAAACATATCCTAAAGATATATCCTCTATTTTTAAATCATAAATACTATCTAAGTTCACTTAAACACCTCTTTTTAAACTTTTTAACTAAACGTTTGTATATAATCAAATATATACCTTATAAAGTTTAAGAAATCAATGGATATTTAATATTTAAATAGCTAAATATATTTTATAAATAAATTTTTACAATAAAAAAAGAGCATATTTGTAATATATTTCACAAACATACTCTTAATTGGCTTTTTACACTTTTATATACCATTTTTTAATCCTACGACTAACACATTTCAACTTCTCTATAATAATTACATATTTTTGAATTTTTTTTATTTCATTTTAAAAAAACTTCCAAAGCGTTTGACTTTGGGATAGAAAACAGATATAATAACCATGGGTTTGTAACAATTGAAAAAAGGGGATGTGTTTATGACACTCAGTATTAATACCAAACATTTACGATTATTTAAATTACTTGAATTCACTAAGGGGGACAATTTAGAATTTTGTGAACTTTTTTTAAATATAAATAGAGCAAATCTTTATTCTTATTTAAAAGAAATCCAAAAAGTAGTTCCACAAAAACAAAATATAACTAAAACAGATGAAATAATAACTTCTATTTTAAATCAAAATATTTGTTACTCTTTTTTAAAAAAAGAGCAAAATATTTCAAAAGATGATCGAATTTTTTTTCTTACACTTCATTTACTTTTGAAAAGTTCATTAAATCTTCAATCTTTATCAACTATCCTTGGTGTTTCTAGAAGAACATTAAACATCGATCTTATAACTATCAAAAAAAATATAGAAATATATTCTTTAGATATTCATAGTATTTCTGGAAAAGGTGTTTTTTTAGAAGGCGATTTTGTAAATATAAAAAGAGCTCTTTGTACATATATATATAAATATTTGGTAGAGGAAAATTATTTGCCTAATATATTTAAACAGTCTTTTTCTCATATTTTCCACAATCAAGAAATAGATAGTATTTTACAAAAACAAATAGAACATTTTATCGCTATTGCTAATTGTGATGCATTTTTTTATAATAGAGAACTTTTAAAAAGTTTTTATATTAGTTTTAAATTTTTAGATGATGATACATCTTATGAAAATCAAATAAAAAGTAATTTAAATACTTTAGATAAATTTAAAATATATTTTGAAAATATGTTTAAATCTAATTCTCTAAAAGAGATTTTTAACTTTTTTCAAGTCTCTATTTTAGGGGAAATATCATTTGAAGATATTCATTTTCTTATTAATATTTTAAAAATATCTAAAGGTCTTTTCCTAGAAGAAAATATTTTTATAAAAAATCATTTTAGTATTTTTAAAAAAATTTTTAAAAATAACCTTAATCTAGATTTAAAAAGAGATTTATTTATAGATAGATTTTTATCTAGAACATCTTTTTGTAGTAAACAAAAACATTATTTATCTATTTTTGAAATGTCTTTTTTAAATCTAAATTTAGATGACTTGACAATAAAAAAATGTATAATTCTTTTTAAAGAACTACGGAAAATATATTGGAATATCTCTTTTACAGATGTTGTTTCTCTGTATCTTTATACTAATTCTATAAATAAAAAAGAAGAAAAAAAATTAGTTATAGTGTACAATACAATACCTAAATATCTTTTAGAACAGCTTAAAGATAAAATAGAACTTAATAATAATATTACTATAACTAATTTTATAAATATCAATTTATTTAATGATTTTATTAAAATCAATAATATTAGATATGTTGGAATTTTTGAAGAAGCTCTTAAAAATTCTTTAGGTAATTTAGAAATTGAACATTTAACTTTTCCAGCATAATACTTTTTTATTTTTAAGGATCTTTTATAGATCCTTATTTTATATCTACTTTTATTAATTTACCGTAGTGTGTCATTAAATCCTCTATTAGCTTTTCTCTATTTAATATTTCACTGTTCCTATCTACAAT
>JBOFRT010000332.1:0-1380 GCA_051651165.1 Cetobacterium sp. | reverse complement strand
GAGGAGCTGGTAATGTGTCTATACTGAGAAGTATATTCGGGATTTTTGTAATTTTATTTTTAGGTTATCTTCTATCTTACGATAGAAAAAACATCAAATGGAGAACAATTATAGCTGGTTTTGCACTACAATTTTGTTTTGCCTTTATAGTAATGAAAACGTCTGGTGGAGCTTATATCCTTGAGTCTGTTTCTAATGGTTTTAACAAAATAATTGCTCAAGCTAATGAAGGAATACAATTTGTTTTTGGAGGATTATATACACCAGGAACTAACATCGCATTTGTTTTCGCTTTTAATGTTCTACCTCTTATTATTTTCTTTGGTGCTTTAATCTCTGTATTATACCATTTAGGAATTATGCAATTAGTTATCAAGTATATCGGTGGTGGAATATCAAAGCTTTTAGGAACTAAAGAAGCAGAATCTGTATCTGCTGCTGCAAATATTTTCCTTGGTCAAACTGAAGCACCACTAGTTATAAAACCTTATATAGCAAATTTAAGTAGATCGCAACTTTTTGCTGTTTTAACTTGCGGAGTTGCCTCTGTTTCTGGTTCTACTCTTGCTGCATATGCTGCTTTAGGTGTTCCTATGAAATATTTAATTGCTGGCTCTTTCATGGCCGCTCCAAGTGGATTAGTTTTTGCTAAACTAATCATGCCTGAAACTCAAGCTGAATCAGAAGATGAAAAAATTGAGTTTACTAAAAGTGATTCTGTTAATGTTATCGAAGCTGCTGCAAAGGGAACTATTGATGGTATGAACATCGCTCTTATAATTGGAGCTATTTTAATATCATTCATCGCTCTAGTTTCTCTAGTAAATATGATTTTAGGTGGAATTGGAGATCTATTTGGAATCCAACTTACTCTTCAAACAATTTTAGGTTATATTTTTGCTCCTATAACTTATGCTATGGGTATTCCATGGCACGAAGCTGTTTATACAGGAAGTTTATTAGGACAAAAAATGGTACTTAATGAGTTTGTTGCCTATGTAGATTTCACAAAAAACATAGCTGGACTTTCTGAAAAAACAATAGCTATTATGAGTTTCGCTTTACTTGGATTCGCTAATGTAGCCTCTTTAGGACTTCAAATTGGAGCTTTAGGAGCTATCGCCCCTAATAGAAGAAGTGAAATTGCTCAAGTAGGTATGAGAGCCGTTTTAGCAGGTTTCTTAGCTTCTCTTTTAAATGGAGTTATAGCAGGAGTATTTTTCTAAAACTATATATTTACTTATAAAAAGACAAGAAAATTTTCTTGTCTTTTTTTTATTATATATTTTTTATATTTTTTTTATTAACTATTGTTTTTTAGAATTTTATATTATATACTCGTACAAACAAAAATAATTAACTAGGAGGAAACAATGAAGA
>JBOFRT010000331.1:0-2287 GCA_051651165.1 Cetobacterium sp. | reverse complement strand
CAAAATTGCTTCGCAAAATTTTCGAAAAGCTTAAATCGTGCATTTTCAAACTTTGTTCAAAAATGATTTTCCTCACGATTACCAGTTTCTCAAATTTGCTTCGCAAATATAGAGAAATTGGTATCTCGTGCAATTTCATAAATTCTAACAAATTTCTTAAAATTGAACTCTTGCGAGTAAAAAAAATTCCAAATGAAACAAATAAATTTATAAAAACTTTGTCGCCTTTGGCGAACGGACAAAAAAATTTTTTGAGACTCTTAGATCTTCTAGTCCTCAAATTCAAAAAATTAAAAAATAGCCTTCGGCGGTTTAGGATAAAACAAGCTCCGCAAATGGATTTTGAAAAAGTTAATTTTTTATAAAAATTGAGTTTTTTAAAATTCAATCGGTGGGTTTGGGAGTCCTCTCCCAATAAAATTTTAAAAATCAATTTAAACTCATCAAAATATATAATTTAATTCTTTTTCACTCGCAAGAGTTTCTATATTCCTAAAAGTTTTTAAACTTGGAATATAGGCGAATAGCGGTTGTTAAATTTATAAATTTCACGAACCGCTAAACGTGCCTTTTTTCATTTCATAACAAAAATAATAAAAATAAAAAAAGTGCTATTTCTAGCACTTAATCAATTTCTATTTCATCAATATAAATTTTTTGCATTTCTGAATCTGATAGTTCATCAGTTCTGAATAACTTGTATTTTTCTTCAATCCAATTAAACCATAATTGTTTGTTGTAAATTTCTCCATCACTCTCAATCAGTTCCGAGTGTTCTCCAGCTTTAATCTCTTTTAAAATTTCTTTGAATAATCCATTAAAAGTAATTAGTTGTTTCCCTTTCAAAGCATTATAAAACGTATCAAAAGTATCTTCAGAATACAGATAATCACTGGCTTTTGCTGAATATGTCGCCATCTCGTAAACATCTTTCATATCATCAATTCTAGCTTTTCTTATATCTACTTGAGTAATCTTAGGATTTCTTTTAGCAACTTGCCACATCTCTAGCCATTTTTTTTGATTAATATAATTTTTAGTAAAATAATTTTTATTTACCGCAATTACCACATGAAAATGCGGATGATATGTGTTATTTTTTGCATTATAAGTAACTTCCAATTTTCTAACATACCCTTTACAAATGTTCTTAAATTCTCTAATTTCAGATAATCTTTTAAAAGCTTTATTAAAATCTTTTATTTCCATTTCTAACAACTCACTAACCACATTTGGAGCTGTTAAAGTTAGAAATATAAGTTCTTTTTTATGTATTTTCTGAGCAACAGAAAACAACAACATCAACAAATACCCATCTTTTTTTGCTTTTCTCCAAGAACACAATGGACAAAAACGATTATTACAGAAATTTCCGCCATGTAAACGAATTTTTTCACCTTTAGATTTTAAAAATCCGATTATATCGCCACATTCAAAAATTTTTAACGACATTTTTTCACTCACTTTATTTTTAATTTTTTCCAAAAAATCATTTATTTTTGCTTTTTTTTCACTTGGTCTTTCTAAAAATTTAAATTCATCTTGATTTTTTTCAATTTTTTCAGTATTATTTAACATGAAAATGCTCCTTGTAATTTGATAGAAATATATATGTTTTTATGTGGTAATTTAAGTATATATCCTTTCTACCCAAATTACAAGGCTTTTTTTTGCAAAAAACCCAGTAAAAACAATAACATAACGATATATTCAATACATTTTTTTCAATCGAAATAGTTAGAGATATTATCAAGAGAAGAAGGAAAAATTTTTTTTGAGGTGTTTTTGCACCTCATTTTTAATTTTTTGGCAGCGATTTTTTAAATTTAGTTTTGAAAAAAATTTCTCCTAAAATTCTTTAGTCCATTTTCAAAAAATGAAAATGGCACGCTTACGCATTTCTCAAAAATGAGAAATTCAGCGTGAAAAATTATAAAAACATTTTAAACGGCTTTTAAGCCGTTTTTTTAATCTTCAATGTGAATTTTATGGCTAAAGCTTTCAAAATTTGTTTAAACGGCAAATAAGAGCTTTTAAATTGATTTTAAAACTGGTTTCAAACTCCTAAAATAACAAAATTAAAAATTATATAAAAAAATTAAAAATTTTATAACTCCAAAAATTATATCTTCACGATTAGGCGTTTCTCAAAATTGCTTCGCAAAATTTTCGAAAAGCTTAAATCGTGCATTTTCAAACTTTGTTCAAAAATGATTTTCCTCACGATTACCAGTTTCTCAAATTTGCTTCGCAAATATAGAGAAATTGGTATCTCGTGCAATTTCAT
>JBOFRT010000330.1:0-1474 GCA_051651165.1 Cetobacterium sp. | reverse complement strand
CAACAAATCCATTTAAAAATCCAACAAATGCTCCAATAATTCCGATTATAACTATAACAGCTGGAATTGGTAATGTATCTAAATTAGGAAATACTTTATTTACATTAGTCATTGCCTGTAATAATGTCGCCGAAATTACTGCTGATAACCCTACTTGTCTTCCTACAGATAAGTCTGTTCCTTGAGTAACTATTATTCCTGCTACTCCTAAAGCTAATATTGTTCTAACTGATGATTGAGTTAGTATATTTCTCATATTTCTAAAACTTAGAAAAGATGGTTCTTTTATAATTATTCCTGCTATAAGTATCAACAATACTAAATATAACCCTCCATCTAATAGAAGTTTTTTTGTATCTTTACCCTTAAAAAATTCCATTTCTTCCTCCTGTAATTTATAAATATAATGATGCTAATTTTAAAATTTCTTCTTGGGTTGTATCTTTAGTATTAACAATCCCAGCTACTCTTCCATTACTCATAACAAGTATTCTATCTGTAACTCCTAAGAGCTCTGGCATTTCTGAAGATATCATTATTATTCCTTTTCCTTTATTTGCTAAATCTAACATTAATTGATAAATTTCGTATTTAGCTCCTACATCTATACCTCTTGTTGGTTCATCTAGCATTAATATATCTGGACTCGTTAAAAGCCATCGTCCTATTATTACTTTCTGTTGATTTCCACCAGATAAATTCCCTATCGGTGTTTTTTGAGTTGGTGTTTTTACTCTCATCGAGTCAATAACCCATTTTGTATCTCCATACATTTTAGATGAATTTAAAATTTTATTTTTACCTTCATAATTAGTCATATTAGATATTAATGAATTAAATTCAATATTAAGTTGAGGAAAAATTCCTGTAGCTCTTCTTTCTTCTGTTACAAGTGCGAATCCATTTTTTATAGCTTCTAAGCTAGTTTTGTTTTCTATCTCTTTTCCATTTATTATTACTTTCCCACTTTCTCTTTCTCTAATTCCAAATATAGTCTCAACTATGTCTGTTCTTTTAGATCCAACTAATCCAGCTACTCCTAATATTTCTCCTTTTCTTAATTCGAAACTTACATCTTTTATAGACGGTTGATTTTTAGCTGTTAAACTTTCTACTTGAAGCACAACCTCTTCTGGAATATTTGTTTTTTCAGGAAATCTTTGAGTTAAAGATCTTCCAACCATCATACTTATTATCTCATCAGTAGATAGTCCCTCTAAACTCGTTGTAGTAACCCACTGTCCATCTCTTAGTATTGTTATATCATCACAAATCTCTTTTATTTCTTCCATTTTATGAGATATATATACAACACCACAACCTCTATCTGTAAGCTTTTTGATAATCTTAAAAAGATGTCCAACTTCCTTTTCTGTTAGAGAGGATGTAGGCTCATCCATTACTATTATTTTAGAATTATATGAAAAGGCCTTTGCTATTTCAACCATTTGCATCTGTGATACAGATAACGTTG
>JBOFRT010000329.1:0-1505 GCA_051651165.1 Cetobacterium sp. | reverse complement strand
CATTATCTTCGTTATAAAATCGAGATAAAACCTCATAACTCTTTATTTCCCCATCTAAAGAATATATCGGTTGAAAAGCAACTTTTAGAATATTTTCTAAGTTAAATTTTAAAAGATTCTCTAATTTTTTATTCATACTACCCCCCAAAAAATTCTAGTATTTTATTTTAATTCAATATTTAAATAAAATTGTCCCTTGTGCTCTCCCTCTGTAGTAGCCGAACTAGTATTTGTAAGTTTACCATTTAACATAAAATAGCTTTTTCCAGTAGATGTTTCTGTTTGCTCAGCTCCAACGCTAACATCAGCTATAATTGTAGAAGTTGTATCTGGTTTCGTTAATGTCACTGTATTCTTACTATCACCATTAGGAAAGAGTAACTTTAATTCTTTACTAGATAAATTTTTTATAACTATTTTAGAAGTAGCAGTCTTTGAGTTATCACCTTTTAAAACTGTTCCAAAATCTAAAATTACATCTTTAGTTTCAATTTCAAAAGTTGGAGTAATGTTCTTTTTAAATTTTATTTGTGGGTATGGAATAGTTATTACATTTCCAAAATTCTGATTAGTAGCTGGAATATTTATATTTTTTTCTGATTGTCCAGGACCTGTAGAACTAGGAATTAAAGATATAAAATGTTCTTTATTATAAAGAATATCAACAAAATCTTTTCCATTATGTTCAGGGAGATTAGCATAATCCTTAATGTTTTGAACTACTTTTTTTGGTATACATATCTTTAGTTGGGTAGCAATTTGATCAAATGCTGCCAAAGTAATATATCCATTACCACTATTAAATTGTTTTGCAACTATTGGAGTAGTAGGATTAGGATTACTAAAATAAGGATGAATATTTCCACCAATAGCTAAAGGAATATTAATTATATTTACTTCAGAAGTGTCAATAATATTATTTTTTTTTGAATATTTCCATTGATCTTGTGTTCCTATCCCTATAGCTGGTATAGCTTTAAGTTCACCAAGATGATCTCTTAAAGAGTAAGTGATAGTTCCAAGAGTAATAATAAAATCCTTATCAACATTGGTATTTTCATCGATTATTATGCTTTCTATTAATCCTTTACTATAAATAGAATATTTACTAGATGTAGTATTTTCAATAAACTCAGTTTTATAAATCTTTTCAACTAGCCCTGTTTTGTTATTAATAACTCCCAAATAGAATGTTTCAGGTTTTAAATCATAGGATACTTCTAAAACTTTTTCTCTGTTTTGTTCAATTAGACTATAACTTATATTATTTAGTTTTATTTTTTCACCATTTCTTAATTTAACTCCTTGCTCGAAAACTCTATTCATTTTAAACTTCTCATTTTTTTTCATATAAGTTGCAGCATTATCCAAATTTTCTAGAATAAAAAGCTCATAGTTATTGCTATCAGTTGTAATCTTCTTTTTTTCTGCAGCTTTTTTTAAATCTTTAAAATCAAAGATTATTTTCTTTTCGTTCTCGTATATTACCCCAGTTATTTTTTCTG
>JBOFRT010000328.1:0-1012 GCA_051651165.1 Cetobacterium sp. | reverse complement strand
ATTTGACAGAAAAAAGTAAAATAATGTATAGTGAGACCATAAGACAAAGAAAATAAGGGAGTGAAAAAATGTTAGAAAAAAAGTATATAAAACTAAAACTAACAGGTAAAACAAAAGATGAGATACTACAAGAGCTTGCAGATATTTTAGATGATGGTGGGGCATTAGAAAATAAGGATGAGTTTTTAAAAGTTGTAAAGGCTAGAGAGGCTACATCATCAACAGGATTAGAAGAGGGAATTGCAATTCCTCATGGAAAAACAAAGGCAGTGAAAAAACCAGCGGTAGCTTTTGGAAGATCAGAAGGAGTGGACTTTAACTCTTTAGATGGAGAATCATCAAAATTATTTTTTATGATAGCAGCTCCAGAAGATGCAACAGATTCTCATATAGAAACATTATCAAAGTTAACAAATAAACTTTTAGATGATGAAGTAAGAGAAAAGTTAGAAAATGCTAAAACAGAGGATGAAATTTTAAATATATTAAATGAAGAGAAAAAAGCGGCTGTAAAATCTGTAGAATCAAGAGATGGTTATGTGATTGCTGTAACAGCTTGTCCAGTAGGAATTGCTCATACATATATGGCAGCTGACTCTTTAGTAAATAAAGGCAAAGAGTTAGGAGTAGAGATAAAAGTTGAAACAAATGGAAGCGTTGGAGTTAAAAATGAATTGACAGCTGAAGATATAAAAAGAGCTACAGGAGTTATAGTTGCAGCAGATAAAACAATAGACATGGATAGATTTGCAGGTAAAAAAGTTATTCAAGTTCCAGTAAAACAAGCTATAAGAGCTCCAAAAGAGTTAATTGAAAAGATACTAAATGGAGAGGGAGAAATCTATAAATCTTCTTCTAATGGGAAAAAAGAAGTTCCAAAAAATGAAAAAACTGGAATTTATAAACATCTAATGAATGGTGTTTCTCATATGTTACCATTAGTAGTATGTGGAGGAGTTTTAATAGCTCTTTCAATAGCATTATCAGGAATAAAAGCTGGATCAGGAGCGGA
>JBOFRT010000327.1:0-34020 GCA_051651165.1 Cetobacterium sp. | reverse complement strand
CAAGATAAGTACTCTTTAAGATACCTTCGAGACTAGGAGGTTGATAGGTTGGGGGTGTAAGAGTTGTGAGACTTTTAGCTGACCAATACTAATATATCGAAGTTTTAACCTTAATATACTACTATATAGTTTTGAATGACCAAGAGTCATACAATTAAATAATGATTGGCAACGATAGCTATGGAGGTACACCCAGTAACATTTCGAACCTGGAAGTTAAGCCCATAAACGCTGAAAGTACTTGGGGGGCAGCCCCCTGGGAGGATAGGAAGTTGCCAATCTTTTTTTTATTTTTTGTAAAATTAATATAGAAATAACTTTTTGGGATGATATAATATAAACAAAAAGGAGTTTTATAAGAATGAGAAAAGTTATATTTTTAGATAGAGATGGAACTATAAACGTTGAAAAATCTTATTTACACAAATGGGAAGATTTCGAATTTGAAAAAAATGTGATAGAAGGTTTAAAAGAATTAAAAAAAATGGGGTATGAATTTATAGTTGTTACTAATCAATCTGGAATAGCTAGAGGATATTACTCTGAGGATGATTTAAAAGCTTTAAATAATGAAATGGTAAAAGAACTAAAAAAACACGATATAGATATTTTAGAATGTTATTACTGTCCGCATCATCCAGAAAAAGGTTTGGATCAATATAAAAAAAATTGTGATTGTAGAAAGCCAAATCCAGGAATGTTGTTAGAGGGTATAAAAAAATATAATGTAGATATAGAAAATTCATTTATGATTGGAGATAAAAAAAGTGATTTAGAAGCTGGAAAAAAAGCTGGATTGAAATCAATTTTAATATTAACAGGGTATGGAAAAAATATTGAAGATGATGTTAAAAAAGAATATTTGATTGGAAAAGATCTTTTAGATATCTCTAAGATTATAAAATAAAAAAAACTGGAAAAATCCAGTTTTTTTTATAAAAATATTTTTATTAAAACTACGGCAATAACTATTTGTGATATTCCAACTAAGATTCCATAAAGAGAAGCTTTCGGACCTTGTTTTATAAGTTCAGAAATATTTATTCTCATTCCAATTCCAGCTAATGCTATTATTTCAAATTTTGATGAAATTAGCTTAAAAGTCTTTGAAAAAGTGTCAGGAATAAGTCCTAAACTGAAAAGAGCGCAAAGAATAAAGAAGCCAATTATATACCAAGGAATAGATAAACTATTTTTCTGTTTAGAATAAGCCTCATTTTCAAGTGATATTTTTGTATCTGCCTCTATTTCTTTTTCAACATTATTATTTTTAAATTCTTTAGAACACCAAAATACAACAATAACCAAAAACACAATTCTAACTATTTTAAATATTGTAGCTAATTCAAGTACCTTGTGATTAACCATGCTTCCAGCAGCAATAACTTGACCGACAGATTGTAAAATACCTCCTAAAAGAGCTGATGTTTCAAGAGTATTAAAGTTATATAATAGATTTGCAATAGGAAGTAATGCAAACATAAGTAATGTACCAGTTAAGTTTACGATAGTTATAGAAATCCCTTTGTCATTATCATTTGCTTTTATAACAGGAGAGGTAGCTCCTATAGCAGATGAACCACAAACAGCATTTCCACTAGCCATCAAAGCACTAAAATGTTTAGAAAATCCTAATTTCTTTCCAATAAACATAGTAAGAGCAATTGTTAATCCCATTTGTAAGATAATAAAAAATATACCAGAAAAACCTAGTTGTAAAATTGTGTTTATACTCAACGTTCCACCTAATAGAACAATAGAATAAGATAATAAATCACTTTCCGAGAATTTAGATCCTGCAGCAAATTTTTTAGATTTTGCAAATGTGTTACCAGCAATTAATCCTAAAAAAATAGCTAGAGGTGCTCCACCAACACTAGGGATAAATTTCCCAAGAAAAAGTCCAAGCTGAGCAATTAAAATACAAACTAGTAGACCAGGAACAATCTTTTTAATACTATTCAAAATAAAACCTCCTAAAATACATTGTTACTTTATTTACAATATAACATATTTTTGTATAATTTAATAGCTTTTTTTGAACCGTGATTCAAAAATCTTAATACAGCCCATAAATTGACTAATAAATCTAATTGTGGTAATATATTTAGTAACAAATAAGTACAAAAAAGCTAGGAAGGACGTAAGAATGTTTGGAGATTTATTAAAGAAAATTTTTGGTACAAGAAACGACAGAGAGATTAAAAGAATTAAAAAACTAGTAACAATGATAAACTCATTAGAGCCTGAGATTGAGAAGCTTTCGGATGATGAGTTAAAAGGTAAAACTTATGAATTTAGACAAAGATTAGAAAAAGGAGAAACATTAGATGATCTTTTAGTTGAAGCTTTTGCAGTTGTAAGAGAAGCTTCGAAAAGAGTTCATGGAATGAGACACTACGATGTTCAATTAGTTGGTGGAATTGTTCTTCATGAAGGAAAGATAACAGAGATGAAAACAGGAGAAGGAAAGACATTAGTTGCCACAGCTCCAGTTTACTTAAATGCTTTAAAAGGTAAAGGTGTTCATGTTATTACTGTAAATGATTATCTAGCTCAAAGAGATAGAGATTTAATGGCAAGAGTTTATGATTTCTTAGGATTAACATCAGGAGTAATCGTAAATGGAATGGAAAATAGCTTAAGAAAAGCTGCGTATGAAGCAGATATAACTTATGGTACAAACTCTGAGTTTGGATTTGATTATTTAAGAGATAATATGGTTAATAAAGTGGAAGATAAAGTTCAAAAACCTCTTCACTTCTGTATTGTCGATGAAGTAGATTCGATACTTATAGATGAGGCTAGAACACCTCTAATAATATCAGGGGCAGCTTCAGAAACAACAAAGTGGTATTCAATTTTCTGCCAAGTTGCATTTAGACTTGATAGAAGTGTAGAAACTGAAAAAATAAAAGATGCAAAAACAAAAAAAGAGATGAATATCCCAGATGAGCAGTGGGGAGATTATGAAGTAGATGAGAAAGCTAGAAATATTGTTTTAACAGACAAAGGGATTAGAAAAGTTGAGCAACTTTTAAATATAGACAATCTATATTCACCAGAACATGTTGAGTTAACACACTATCTGAATCAAGCTTTAAAAGCTAAGGAGTTATTCATAAAAGATAGAGATTACCTAATTAGAGAAGGTGAAGTTGTTATAATAGATGAATTCACAGGAAGAGCTATGGAAGGTAGAAGATACTCTGATGGATTGCATCAAGCAATAGAAGCTAAAGAGGGAGTAAATGTAGCTGGGGAAAACCAAACTCTTGCATCAATCACTCTTCAAAACTACTTTAGAATGTATGAAAAATTAGCTGGAATGACTGGAACTGCAGAAACAGAAGCAGCAGAGTTTATGCATACGTATGGTTTAGAGGTAATTGTAATCCCAACTAATAGACCGATACAAAGAACAGATTTCCCAGACTTAGTTTACAAAACTAAAAGAGAGAAAATTAATGCTATTATAACTAGAATTGAAGAGTTACACAAAAAAGGACAACCAGTATTAGTTGGAACTGTATCTATAAAAAGTTCAGAGGAGCTATCAGAACTACTAAAAGAGAAGGGGATACCTCATAACGTACTGAATGCTAAGTTACATGCTAAAGAAGCTGAAATCGTAGCTCAGGCGGGTAGATATGGTGCAGTAACTATCGCTACAAATATGGCGGGTAGAGGAACGGATATAATGTTAGGAGGAAATCCTGAGTTTAGAGCAATTGCTGAAATTGGAGCTAGAGATGCAGCTGAATATCCTGTGATACTTGATAAATATAAAGTTGAGTGTGAAGAGGAGAAAAGAAAGGTGATCGAAGCTGGAGGATTATTTATTCTAGGAACAGAGAGACATGAATCTAGAAGAATAGATAACCAATTAAGAGGAAGAGCCGGAAGACAGGGAGACCCTGGAGCATCTGAGTTCTATCTATGTTTAGAGGATGATTTAATGAGACTGTTTGGTTCTGAAAGGATTCAAAACGTTATGGAAAAATTAGGTCTACCTGAAGGGGAATCTATTCAACATAAAATGATAAATAAAGCAATTGAAAATGCACAGAAAAAGGTTGAATCTAGAAACTTTGGAATTAGAAAAAATCTGCTTGAATTCGATGATGTAATGAATAAACAAAGAGAAGCAATATACATGAGTAGAAATGAAGCTCTTGAAAAAGATGACCTGAAGGAAACAATTTTAGGAATGTTAAAATCAAGTGTTTCTGATATAGTTGTTGAAAGATTTGTTGGAGAATTTAAAGATGAGTGGGATATCGTTGGAGTAAAAGATTCTTTAATAGAAAAGTATGGTTATGAAATTACAGATTTAGAAGAGTATAAATCATCTACAGTTGAAGAGTATGCAGAAAAATTATATACATCTATAGCAGCAGAGTATGAAAATAAAGAGAATGAACTTTCATCAGAAATTATGAGAAAAGTAGAGAAATATGTTTTATTTGAAGTAGTAGATGCAAGATGGAGAGAACATTTAAAAGCTTTAGATGCTCTTAGAGAAGGAATCTATTTAAGATCTTATGGACAAAAAGATCCATTGGTTGAATATAAAATTATATCTGGAGATATGTATTCAAGAATGCTTTCAACAATAAAAGCAGAAACAACATCTTATATGTTTAAAGTTGTTGTAAGAAATCCAGAAGAGGAAGTCTTAAGCCCAGGAGAAGGGGAAGAGTTAGAGTTTGATTCACCTTGTAACTGTGGAAGTGGAAAAATTTATGGAAAATGTTGTGGAAGAGTTTAGGAGGAGAAATGAAAAAAGTTGTAATTCTTATAGCAATTTTAACTACATTAACAGCATGTAGTTCAGCTAATAAAAACAAAACTAATTTACAAGAGAAGTATAAAGTTGATACAGTAGCTATGAAAAACTGGGAAGATACTTTTACAAAAGTAATTGTAGGAGAAGCTGAGTTAGAGGATTGGTATGGTGCTGATCAACCAATAAGTTTCTTAGCTAGAAATCAAAAGTTAGATCAAAAACAAGTTAAATTTTTAGATTCTTTAAAAACAAAGGGAGATATAACAGAAGCTGATCAAGAGGAGTTTAACGCTATTCTAGAAAAGACTATAAAAAAACTTCCAAGACAATACTATTTAAAAGATGAAAACTTTAAAGATCCAGCAGGATTAGCAAAGTACATGGTAGCTCAGTCATATATTAGAATGGCTAACCCATCAAATCATATAGCTAATGAAGTAGCTACGAAAGAGGAGTGGGCTGAAATAGTTGCATTCTCTAAAAAAGATGATTTAACAGAAAAAGAGATAAAAAGATTTAGAAAACTTTTAAATAAGTTTATAAAAAGAGGAGAATTCTTCGATTCTAAAACTTGGTATTTTGTAGAAGTTTCACCTAGAATTATAGAAGTTAACGATATGTATAAAAAGACAGAAAAAACAAAGATAGAGAAAAATAATATAAATGCAAAGGCTTTATACCTTGCTTATTCAGAGTATTTTTCAAAATTAGAAAAGTGGGATGACTAAAAAAATGTGGCGCCTTTAGAAATAAAGGCGCCATATTTACTTGTAGGAGGATATTATGAAGAAAAAGTATGATCTTCACACTCATACAACATATTCAGATGGAACATTCACAGTGGAGGAGTTATTAAAAAGAGCAAAGTATACAGGCTTAGCTGGAATAGCTATAACTGATCATGATACTATGGAAGGGATATCCGAGGCTAGAATAATAGCTAAAAATTTAGATTTAGATTTTATATCTGGAATTGAGTTTTCATGCTCTTATGATGGTTATGAAATACATATTTTAGGATATCTTTTGGATGAAAAGTCTGAAAAATTATCGTCTAAACTAATAGAGTTAAAAAAAGCTCGTAGTAATAGAAATGAAAAAATTGTAAAAAGATTAAATTCGTTAGGGTTAAAAATAACTTTAGAAGAGATAGAAGAGGAAGCAACTGGAAGTATAATAAGTAGAGCCCATATATGTAATGCTATGATGAAAAAAGGTTTTGTTTATACAAAAGGGGAAGCTTTTAAACAGTATTTAGGAAGAAAAGGTGCTGCCTATATAGAGAAAGAAAGTTCAAACCCTTTTGAAATAATTAAACTTATAAAAGAGTGTAATGGAGTTTCAGCTTTAGCTCATCCAAGTTTAGTATGTGATTCTGTAGAAAAAGTTGAAAAAATACTAGATTTATTGATAGAAGCAGGCTTAGATGGATTAGAAGTTGAATATAGCTCTTACACTCCAAAACAAACAAAATATTATAAAGAACTGGCAAAGAGTAAAAATCTTTTAATGGTCGGTGGTTCAGATTTTCACGGTGGAAATAGAGTGGGAGTAGATATAGCTCATTCATCAATATCTGCAGAAGAAATTAAAGATTTATTAGAAAGAAAATGTAAGGAGGAGTAAGAAAAATGATTATAGTAACAGGAGCAGCTGGATTTATAGGAAGTGCTTATATCTGGAAATTAAACGAGATGGGAATAAACGATATTTTAGCTGTAGATAAATTAAGAACAGAAGAGAAATGGTTAAATTTAAGAAAAAGAGATTACGCTGATTGGTGTGATAGAGATGAGCTATTTACTTGGTTAGAAAATAAGGAAAATGCAAATAAAGTAACAGCAATTTTACATATGGGTGCTATCTCTGCAACTACAGAAAGAGATGGAGATCTTTTAATGAAAAATAACTACGAGTATTCTAAAAAGTTATGGGATTTCTGTGCTGAAAAAGAGATAACTTATGTTTATGCATCTTCAGCTGCTACTTATGGAGCTGGAGAGCAAGGGTATAGCGATGAAGGGACACCTGAAGAGTTAAAAAAATTGATGCCACTAAATAAATATGGATATTCTAAAAAGTTCTTTGATGATTGGGCTTTCAAGCAAGAAAAGACACCAAAGCAATGGATAGGAGCTAAATTCTTCAATGTTTATGGACCACAAGAGTACCATAAAGGAAGAATGGCATCAATGGTATTCCATACATTCAATCAATTTAATGCAGATGGTGGAGTAAAGTTATTTAAATCTCATAAAGAGGGATATAAAGATGGTGAGCAATTAAGAGATTTCGTTTACATAAAAGATGTAGTAGATATGTTGTACTTCTGTATGTTTAATGAAGTAGCTTCAGGAGTTTATAATATTGGAACTGGAGAAGCTAGAAGCTTCCATGACTTATCTATGGAAACAATGAAAAATGCTAGTGGAAATTTTGAAATGAAAACAGAGGAAGTTATTGAGTTTGTTCCTATGCCAGAGGATTTAAGAGGAAGATATCAATACTTTACAGAAGCTTCTATGAATAAATTAAAAGCAGCTGGATATACAAAAAAATTCTGTTCTTTAGAAGAGGGCGTTGCAGATTATGTTACATACCTTAAAAAAGAGGATAGCTACTTATAGGAGGGAACAGCATGAATCTATTTTTACTAGTTATTATACTAGGAATTGTTGAAGGAATGACAGAGTTTGTTCCGGTGAGTAGTACTGGTCATATGATATTGGTGGAGAGATTTATAAACTCTCCTCTTGTATCAAAAGGTTTTATGGATAACTTTTTAGTTATAATTCAGTTTGGAGCGATTTTATCAGTTGTAGCTTATTTCTGGAAGGATTTAAGCCCCTTTGTAAAAACAAAAGAGGAGTTTACAGGAAAGTTATCATTATGGAGTAAGATTATAGTTGGGGTTCTACCTGCTGGAGTTATCGGACTTTTAGCTGATGACTATATATCAGAATTTTTTATGGATAATACAACTGTAGTTGCGAGTATGCTTATACTTTACGGAATTATTTTCATTCTGGTTGAGAGAAAGCAACTGAATGGAAATATAACATCTATAAAAGAGATGTCATACAAATTAGCATTTGGAATAGGATTTTTCCAATGTTTAGCTATGATTCCAGGAACATCACGTTCTGGAGCAACGATTGTAGGAGCTTTATTGTTAGGTGTATCTAGAGCAGCAGCAGCAGAGTATTCATTCTTTTTAGCAATACCAACAATGGCAGGAGCTACACTGTTAAAGTTATTAAAGAATGGTCTTAATTTCACATCTTTAGAGTGGCAATTATTAATAGTTGGATCGATTGTATCATTTGTTGTAGCGTATGTGGTTATAAATTGGTTTATGGGTTATATAAAAAAGAGAACATTTAAGGTTTTTGGAATATATAGAATCATAATTGGATTATTAGTTTTATTATTAATGAAATAGGAAGTGGTGTATTTAAGTGTCAATAGTTACTAACTTTCCTCTAAGTATAAAAAGTGTAGAGGAGTTTGTAAGAATTCTACTACCAGAGGGCGTAGAAAAAGATATAAAAGGTGAAGTGAGTTATTCAGAGAATAAAATTCTTGTAAAAGTTGAAATAGATGGAAAAGAAGCTTTTATTGAAGAGGAAAACTTTGAAAATTTAATTGAGGATCAAGCTTTGATTATGTTAAAAGGTGGGCTTTTAAAAGCTTACAATAAAAACTATCCTTGGGGTAGCTTAGTGGGTGTAAGACCTACAAAAATGACAAGAAGACTTCTTCAAATGGGCTTTTCAAAAGAGAGAGTTTCAAAGTTATTAAATAATATGTATCTAGCTAGTTTTGAAAAAATAGAACTTCTGATGAGAGTTATTGAAACAGAAGAGAAATTACTGAATAAAGACGCTATGAATATGTATATTGGAATTCCATTCTGTCCATCGAAGTGTAGATACTGTTCATTTGCATCTTATGAAATCAACAGTAGTTTAGGAAGATTTTATGTTAAATTTGTAGAGACACTTTTAGAAGAGATTGAGCTGGTTGGTCAGCTTTCGAAAGAGAGAGGCTTTAAGTATGAATCTCTTTACATAGGCGGAGGAACTCCAAGTACTTTAACTGCTGAGGATACTGTAAGAGTTTTAGAAGCTGTTCATAAAAATATAGATCTTTCAAATTTAAAAGAGTTCACTTTTGAAGCTGGAAGAGAGGATGCTATAACAAGAGAGAAGTTAGATATTTTAAAAAAATATGGAGTGGATAGAGTTAGTTTAAATCCGCAAACTTTTAAAGAGTCAACTTTAAAAGCTTTAAACAGAACATTCAACAGAGAACACTTTGATGAAGTTTATAAAGATATTAAAGAGTTAGGGTTTATTTTGAATATGGACATAATTCTAGGATTACCTGGTGAAAGTGTAGAGGATATAATACATACTTTAGATGAGTTAAAAAAGTATGATATAGAAAACCTAACGGTTCATGCTTTAGCAAAGAAAAAAGGTTCGCTTCTTTACCATGAGAACTTTGAGGAATCAGAGGTTGAAAGAAAAATTGTAGAGGGTGCAATTACAGAATTAGTGAAAGAGAAAGGCATGGAGCCTTACTATATGTATCGTCAAAAGAATAGTTTAGAGTGGGGAGAGAATGTAGGTTATTCTATTCCAGGAGCAGAATCTAGATTTAATATAGAGATGATAGAGGAAAATCAGCAAACTATGGGATTAGGTGGAGGAGCAATTAGCAAATCTATTCACAAAGATACAGAGTACAACGATCAGATAGAAAGATTGGTTAATCCAAAAGATCCAGCACTTTACATAGCTGAAATGAAGTTAAGACATAAGAAGAAAATAGAGTTTTTCTCATAAAATTTTGAGAGAGGTGTTTATGAAAAAGGTATTTTTATATGCTTTAATGTTAATTTTTTCTCTAACTTCTTTTGGGTTAGTGCAGAGTGAATTTAAGGTTATAGAAAGTAAAAACACTTTAGAATCGAATAATTTATTGTTAGATATAAATAGTGCTACTGCAGCAGATATGTTAAAAAGTGGAATATCGAAAAGCTATGTAGATAAAATAGTTGAGTATAGAGATATCACTGGTGGTTTTAGAAAACTTTCAGACATGACAAAAATATCTGGAATAGGAGCTAAAACTGCTGAAAAATTAAAACTTAAATTTAAAGAACCTAAAAACTTTAAAATGAAAAGATTCAATGTAAATAAAGTAGATGATAAAACTTTAATATATTATGGATTTACTAAAAAAGAGATTCAAAGTATTAGAAAATACCATGAAAGTGGTATTTTTAGAAATAATTTAGAAGTAAAAAAAGTCATATCTGAAAAAAGATATGAGGAATTAAAAGATTATATAGATTATTAGAGGTGATGAAAATGAGTAGATTAATAAGAGGAGTAAGTAAAAATGCAAGATTTGTTCTTGTAGACACAAAGGATATTGTTCAAGAGGCTTTAGATATCCATAAGTGTAGCCCAACGGCTATTTCAGCTTTTGGAAGACTGTTATCAGCGTCAGTTATGATGGGAGCTACATTGAAAGGTGATGATGTTTTAACTCTTAGAACACTTACAGATGGACCACTATCAACAATGGTAGCAACAATAAATAAAGATGGTGTAAAAGGGTATGTTTCAAACCCAGATGCAGACTTACCAGCAAAAGAGAATGGTCAACCAGATGTTCAAAATTTAGTAGGGCAAGGAACTTTAAATGTAATAAAAGATTTAGGTTTAAAAGAACCATATGTAGGGATTTCTACAATTACAAGTGGAGAGATAGCTTATGATATAGCTTATTATTTTGTAACTTCAGAGCAAACACCTACAGTTATAGCTTTAGGTGTAGACTTAGAAAATGAAACTACAGTTAGATCAGCTGGTGGATATATGATTCAACTTCTACCTGATGCAGAGGAGAGTTTCATAGTTGAGTTAGAAAGAAAAATTGGAGCTATTAGAAGCGTAACTGAATTGTTTAGAGGTGGAATGAATTTAGAATCAATGTTACATCTTTTATATGATGATATGAATGATGAAAATCCAGAAACATTGATTGAAAATTATGAAATTTTAGAGGAAAAAGAGATAAAGTATAACTGCAACTGCGATAGAGAAAAGTTCTATAGAGGAGTTATAACATTAGGAAAAACTCAATTAGAAGAGATTCTAGCTGAAAAGGGAGAGGTTGAAGCTGAGTGTCACTTCTGTGGAAAAAGATATTCATTCAAAAGAGAGGATTTAGGTGAAGTACTGTGATTAAATTAATAGGGGTATTAATTATTCTAATTGGATTTGTAATCAAATTAGATACGATAGCTGTTGTTTTGATGGCTGGAATAGCAACTGGATTAGTTGCTGGAATTGACTTTGTTGAGGTTTTAAATATATTAGGAACAGCATTTGTTCAAACAAGATATATGACACTACTATTATTAACACTTTCTGTAGTTGGAATTTTAGAGAGAAATGGATTAAGAGAGAGAGCATCAATTTGTATCTCTAAATTAAAAGGTGCAACAGCAGGAAAGGTATTATCGATATATGTAACTGTTAGAATGTTAGCTGCAGTTTTATCAATGAGATTAGGTGGACATGTGCAATTTATTAGACCACTTATCTATCCAATGGCAAAAGGTGCTATTGAAAAGGATGGGGTTGTTTCTGAAGAGTTAGATGAAGATTTAAAAGGTATCACAAATGCTTCTGAAAACTATGCAAATTTCTTTGGACAAAATGTATTCGTAGCTTCATCAGGAGTTTTACTAATAGTTGGAACTCTTCAAGAGCTTGGAGTAAAAGTAGAGGCTTACGATGTAGCAAAAGCTTCTATTCCAGTGGCAATTATAACATTGATATTAGCATATATTCAATATTATAACTTAGACAGAAAAATAAAGAAATTAAGAGCAAAGTAGGAGGAAATTTTAGTGAATACAACGATGTTATTAGAGTTTATGTATATACTTTGCGGAGTTATTTTATTAGTTAGTGGAGTATACTCATTTTTAGATAAAAGCAATCCGAAGAGATTAGGATCAACAGCTTTTTGGATGATATTTGGTTTCTTATTTATAGGAGGACCTTATGTAAATCCAGCAGTAGTTGGAGGTTTACTTTTAGTTATGGGAGTTCTAAGTGCAACTAAATCAGTTTCACTTGCAACATTTACAACAAGTAGCGATGAGTTCAGAGAGAATCAAGCTCATAAAATTGGAAATACACTATTTATTCCAGCTGGGTTAATTGGAGTTGTGGCATTTGCGATTGCTCAATTTACAAGTTTAGGTGGATTAATTGGTCTTGGGATAGGAGCTTTAGTTGCTCTTTTAGTTACAATGTTAGTAACAAAAGAAAAGTTGAAAAATATCCCTTACGATTCAAGTAGAATTTTACAACAAATGGGACCAACTGTTATTTTACCTCAACTTTTAGGATCTTTAGGATCAGTTTTTGCAAAAGCAGGAGTAGGAACAGTTATAGCTTCAATAATGGGAAGTTTTGTAACTGAAGGAGATATTTTAGCAGGAGTAATAGTTTATTGTTTAGCAATGGCTATATTTACTATGATTATGGGAAATGGATTTGCTGCATTTGCTGTTATAACAGCAGGGATAGGATATCCGTTTGTTATAGCTCAAGGTGGAAACCCAGCAGTAGTTGGAGCACTAGGTCTTACAGCAGGATTCTGTGGAACACTATTAACTCCTATGGGAGCTAATTTCAATATAGTTCCAGCATCAATTTTAGAGATGAAAAATAAAAATGGAGTTATTTTAAAGCAGGTAGCTGTTGCAGTACCTCTTTTACTAATTCATATAGTACTTATGTACTTATTAGCATTTTAAATTTAGGAGGTAAGAAATGAAAGTTTTAATTACAGGATTTGATCCTTTTGGAGGAGAAAGTATAAATCCAGCTTGGGAAGCAGTAAATGCGATGCAAGATATGGTTGATGGGATTGAGGTAATAAAACTTCAAATTCCAACGGTATTTAAAAAATCAGCAGAGAAACTTTTTGCAGGTATAGATGAGCATAAGCCAGATGTAGTTATGTGTATAGGACAAGCTGGTGGAAGATATGATATATCTGTTGAAAGAGTAGCTATAAATATGGATGATGGAAGAATTCCTGATAACGAAGGGTATCAACCTATAGATACACCTGTTTATGAAGATGGAGAGAATGCATATTTTGCGACACTTCCTATAAAAGGGATAGTTGAAGAGATTAAAGCAGCTCATATTCCAGCTTCGGTTTCAAACACAGCAGGAACATATGTTTGTAATCATATAATGTATTCATTACTTTACTATATTTCTAAAAATAATTTAAATATAAAAGGTGGATTTATACATGTTCCATATATAACTCAGCAAGTTGTAGATAAAAAAAATATGCCGTATATGGAAGTTTCTACAATAACAAAAGCCTTAGAAAGTGCAGTGAAAGCTTTAAAAAAATATGAAGTTGATGTTAAAGTTTCTGGTGGTAAAGAGTTCTAATAAAAAAATCCCCATTTTGGGGATTTTTTTATTCTTCAACAACTCCTAAAATTTCATCTAGCTCGAGTAAAGTTTTTTCAGATGATGAATGAGAGATTTTAATACCTGATTTTTTAGAGAATATAATCTTATCATTAAGTTTGAATTGTTCAATAATTTCAGAATCATTACTTAAAGAGATAATATTTCCAACTCTATAATTTTTTTCCTCGTTATTTTGGATTAAAATTATACCAGTGGAAGTTTTTTCTTCTAAATTGATGATTTCAACTAAAACTCTTTTACCAATAGGTTTTATTTTCATTTTTACCTCCTAAAATATTTTAAGATACTGAAATTGTAGCTAAAAAAAAATAAAAAAGCAATAAAAAAGAAGAGATGACGGGAACACCTCTTCTTCACACGGGTATTTCTAACCTTCAACTGGAGGGTTGTTGGTTATTTATATAATAAGTTTAGCACCTTATTATCAATATATGTTATAATAAATTAAAAACGTCGTTTTATATTCAACTAAGTAAAAAATAAAATTAGTTTTCAACGAAATATCTTTTACAAGGTAAAATATACATGAAAAAAAAGGGTTTGTCAATATAAAAATTAAGGAGATGGGGATGGATTTTAAAAGTCAAAATAAAAATATCACAAATTTATTGAAATTTATTGATCAGCGTGGGGGTTCAAATAAGTTAGAGATTGCTGAAAATATAATGGTTTCTCCAGCAGCTTTAACTAAGATTTCAAAAAAATTATTAGGGGATAATATACTTTTAGAAAAAAAATATGTTGATGAAAATGGTAGAAAAAAAAATTTATTGGTTATAAATTATGACAGATTTTTTTCTATTGGAGTACTTATAGAGGAAAGTTTTACGAGAGTTATATTAACGAACCTAAGAAATGAAGTCATAGAGGAGTTAAAATTTGAAAATGCTTATAATGGCGATTTTGAAGAGTATCTAAAAGCATTATTAAAATTTATAGAAAATATTGTAGAGAAAAGCACAGCACCAAGAGATAGAATTCTTGGAGTTGGAGTTGTTATGACAAATGAGTTTATTGTAAAAAAATCTTTAGATTTATTTAAAGAGGATAGATTTATAACTTTAAAAAAAGCAATTATGGAAAAGTTTACAGGGTATGTTTTTGTTGAAACAGAGATAAGAGCTCAAGCTTTATATGAAGCTTTTTTAGATCCAGTTTATAAAAACTTTTTCTTGATTAAATATGGAGATAAAAGAGGTTCTGCAATAGTTATAGATAATAAACTTGTAAATCCTGCGATTACTCACTATAGATCAATGGGAACAAGACATTTTATAGTAGAGCCAAATTCAAATATTTACTGTGATATTTGTAAAAAGAAGGGATGTTTTGATACAATGGTTTCTCCAAAATATATTTTTGAAGAAATTTTAAAGGAAAGTAATTACTCTCCTCGTATAGAATCTTTGTATAAAAATATGGATTTAAATGAATTTATAAAAAGAGCTGAGTCTGGAGAGATAATAGAGTGTAAATCGTTAAGAAAAGTAGCGAAATATATCGCAATTTTAATGATTAACCACAATAATCTACTTCCACTTGATACTTTCTTACTTTCTGGAAGAATATTTAAAAGCTCACTGTTTTTAAGTTATTTAAAAATGTTTTTACAAGAGTTCCAATTGGGTGAGGTTCATGAAAATCTAATTGTATTAGATGATAAAATTAAAAGACAGGAGCTTATAGCTTCATTTTTACCGATAAATTATATATTCTATAATTATCATTTTACAGAAAATTTGGAAGATTAATTTGAAGGGATAGAGAAATCTATCTCTTTTTTTATTGAAATGTTTTTTATTTAGTAAAATTTTTTTAAAAAGTATATTTATCATTATAAACGTTTAAAATAAAGGGTTTTAATGCTAAAAAAGTATAATAATAAAATTTACTTAGAAAAATTTTATTTACAAAAATAGAAAAATATTGTATAAAGGATATAGTAAAAAAGATTTATTCTTTTACTAAATAAATTTTTTGAAAAAAATTAAAATCGGAGGGGATTTTATGAAAAAATTAGCACTTTTATTAGGATCTTTACTTGTTGTAGGAACTGCAGTACAAGCTAAAGAGGTTATAGTAGCTCCAGTTGAGGTATCAAAAGAGGTAATCGTTGTTGCTGAGCCTGTAGTTGAAGAGGTAGTAGTAGTAGAATTAACACCTGAATTCAAGCCAAGTGGATACTTAGGATTAGAGTACAAAGCATACGGAGAAACAGAAGGACACGGAGATAAAATATCTTCAGGAGATACATGGCATACAGGGAAAAACAATTATGCAAGACTTCAAACAACGTTTGGTGTTCAAGCAACTGAAAAGTTCTCTGTTCAAGGAAGAATAAGAGATTATAGCGATTTAGAAACAAATGACGAAAGATATAAAAATAGCAAAGATGGAACTGAAACAAGATTAAGAGCTTACTATAAGCATAATGATCTATTCACTTCAAGAGTTGAATATAAAGATGCAACTGATGAGAAACAATCATTTGAGTATCAAGCAAGATTAAATGTTTATAAAAACGAAGGAGGATTACTAAGCAATTTAGTATTCGCACCTAAATTTAAACATACGATGGCAGCAAACAATGGAGGAGCTTACAAAAATACTGTAGGAGCTGACATTGATTATGCAGGTAACTTACCATTAGGATTTACTTGGGACGGTACAATCTACCTAAACCAAAACTTCTATGGAGAGGACTTCCATACAAACTCTAATTTAACAAACAACAAAGATAAAGCATTCGAGCCTGAGTGGGAGATCTACTTAAGAAGAAACTTTGCATTATATGCAAATAATAACTATGCTTTAGATTTCAACTTCGAAGGAGGATATGACCCATACATCTTCGGACAATATGATAAATATTCTGAAAACTCTAAAGGTGAGGTTGTTAAATCTGAGAAAAACAGTTATGAGTTATATGCTTTATTAACTTTAGACCTTGAGTATAAAGTAACTGAGAACTTTGCATTAAGCACAGGAGCAGGAGCAGAGTACAGAAACTGGGATAAAATAGGTCAAAGCGAAGCATCTGATTGGAGATGGCAACCAGTTGCATACGCAGCTATGAAAGTAACATTCTAATAGAATGTAATATAAAAAACCCTTGGATTTCCAAGGGTTTTTCTATTATCACATATTTAAATTCCACCATAGTTATCGGCAGCTAGAATAGCAGCTAAAACCTTTTCTGCAGTAACTTCAAATGGCATATTATGGATTGTTTCACCCGGAGCAGTAGCTAACTCTGCAACTTTGAAAAGTTTATCTGTTTCAAGTGAACTTATACCAAGCTCTTCTAAAGATGTAGGTAAACCTATATTTTTACAGAAGAATAAAACCTCATCAATCTCTTCCATAGGAGCATTTTCCAAGAAAAGTTGCACTAAAACTCCAAAGGCTACTTTTTCACCGTGATACAAATCATGGCACTCTTCTAGAATAGTTAATCCATTGTGGATAGCATGAGCAGCAGCAAGTCCACCACTTTCAAATCCAATTCCACTCAAATATGTATTGGCTTCTATTATATTTTCAACAGCTTTTGTACAAACTGATCTTTGAGCAGCAAACATAGCTTTTTCTCCATCTGCTATGAGAATATCAAAGCAAAGTTTAGCAAGAGCCATAGCAGCCTTCGTAGGCAATCCACCACCCATATTAAGAGCATTCGATCGCTCGCAAGCTCTAGCTTCAAAGTAAGTCGATAGAGCATCTCCCATCCCACTTGCTAAAAGTCTAGCAGGAGCTCGAGATATAATTTTTGTATCCATTAAAACTATATCAGGGTTACTTGGTAAAAGAAGATACTCATCAAATTGCCCATCTTCGGTATATAAAACTGATAAAGCACTACAAGGTGCATCAGTTGATGCAATAGTTGGAACAATCATAACAGGGAGATTGCAATAATATGCTACAGCTTTTGCTGTATCTAAAGTTTTTCCACCCCCTACTCCAATTATAATTTTTGAATCTTTAGTTTTCAAAATCTCTTTTAATCTATTTACTTCAACTTTTGAGCACTCTCTATTAAAAATCTCAAAAATCACTTCTAAATTTTCGTTCTTAAAACTTTCATTGATTATGTCTTCGGTAATACTTAATACAAATTCATCTGCAACTACAAAAGCATTTTTCTTGGCGTATTTTGCTATATTTTTCAAAGCATCAACCCCTTGAATATACTTGTTAGGTGATAAAATAATATTTTCCATTCTTTACCTCCATAAAATTAAATTGAAAGATTCCTCTACATATCTATTACCACTATTTTCTTAATTTGTAAATGAAAAAGTGGTATAATTAAGGTAAAAAAATAAAATGGGATGGTGGAAGATGCTGAAATTATTCGAAATAAATGAAGAGAAGAATCCAAAAGACAGAATAGATGAACTGAGACAAGATATAGAGCGTTATAACTACTATTACTATACAAAAAATGAGTCACTGATTTCTGATGTAGAGTTTGATAAACTTTTAAAAGAGTTAGATGAGTTAGAAAAAAATTATCCTGAATATAAAAATGAACATTCTCCAACAAATATTGTAGGAGCGAGTAGTTTGAAAGAGAGTAAATTCCAGAAAGTTATTCATAAAAAGCCTATGCTAAGTTTGAATAATTCATATAATATAGAGGATGTAATTGCTTTTACAGAAAGAGTAGAAAAAAATATTGATTCTGTTCAAAGTGAATTAGAGTATGTTTTAGAGCTTAAGCTTGATGGAGCAAGTATAAGTGTTACATATGAGAATGGAGAGCTTAAAAGAGCCGTTACAAGAGGTGACGGAATAGAGGGTGAGGATGTTACAGAAAATATCTTAGCTATCGAGAGTATTCCTAACTTTTTAAAAGAGGATGTAAGTTTAGAAGTTAGAGGAGAGATTGTATTACCACTTTCTAGATTCAAAACTTTAAATGAAGAGAGATTAGAAGTTGGAGAGGAGATTTTTGCTAATCCAAGAAACGCTGCTAGTGGAACTTTGAGACAGATAGATTCTGAAATTGTAAAAGAGAGAGGACTAGATGCATATTTCTATTTTATAGTTGATGCTGAGCAATATGGATTTAAAACTCATAAAGAGAGTTTAGAATATTTAGAAAAAGTAGGCATAAAAACAACTGGTGTTGCAGATATAATCAGGGATATGTCAGTGATGGAAGAGAGAATCGCTTTTTGGGAAGTTGAAAAAGAGCGTTTAGATTATGAGACAGATGGACTAGTTATAAAATTGAACGATATAACTCTTTGGGAAGAGGTAGGCTATACGACGAAGAGTCCAAGATGGGCAATAGCGTATAAGTTCCCAGCAAAGCAGGTAACAACAGAGTTATTAGATATAACTTGGCAAGTTGGTAGAACAGGGAAAGTTACTCCTGTAGCAGAGTTAAGAGAGGTTGAGTTATCAGGAAGTAAGGTTAAGAGAGCAAGTCTTCATAATATGGATGAGATAATTAGAAAAGATATCAGAATTGGAGATAGAGTTTTTATAGAGAAAGCTGCAGAGATTATTCCACAAGTAGTAAGTTCTGTAAAAGAGGTCAGAACAGGGGCTGAAAAAGAGGTAGTTGTACCAACAAATTGCCCTGTTTGTAACTCTGTTTTAGAGAAAGAGGAGGGGTTAGTAGATTTAAAATGTGTAAATCCATCTTGCCCAGCTATAGTTCAAGGAGGTATTGAGTATTTTGTTTCTCGTGACGCTATGAATATAAGTGGCTTTGGAAGTAAAATAGTAGAAAAAATGCTTCAATTAGGTTATGTAAAGGATATAAGAGATATTTTTGAACTTCATAAACATAAAGATGAACTTATGACTTTAGACAAAATGGGAGAGAAAAGTGTCGAAAAATTGCTAGCTTCAATAGAAAAAAGTAAATCTAGACCATATTCAAAAACACTTTACGCTCTTGGAATTCCTTTTGTCGGAAAATTCTTGGGGGATGTTTTAGCTAAAAAAAGTAAAAATATAGATTGTTTAGCTTCTATGAGCAAAGAGGAACTTTTAGAGATAGATGGAGTTGGAGAAAAAGTAGCTCAATCTGTTTATAACTATTTTAGAGATGAAAAATCTTTAGAGATTATTCAAAAGTTAAAAGAGTTTGGAATTAATTTTGGAAAAGTAGTTGAAGATAAAAAAGATGAAGTTAAAGTTGAAGGAAAGTTTAGTGGAAAAACATTTTTATTTACAGGGAAGCTTCAAAAATTTAAAAGAGAGGAGATTAAAGATTTGATTGAATCTTTAGGTGGCGTTAATCTGTCATCAGTGAGTAAAAAATTAGATTATTTAATTGTTGGTGAAGATGCTGGAAGTAAATTGAAAAAAGCTGAAGAGTTAGGAACAGTTAAAATTTTAACAGAGGATGAGTTTTTAGAACTTTCGAAATAATATTTTTAAAAGGGGAAACCCCACGACTATGCAGCCGTGGGGTTCTTTATTTATATTAGCACTTTATTTAAAAAGATTTCTTTTAATTAAGCTTCAGTTTCGTTTAATGACTTCTCATAAACTCTTAAGAAAGGTATGTATAAGAAGAATGAAACAGCAACTAGAGCACAACTTAGAATGAATGCAGCAACACTGAAGTTTGTAGCAAGTAAAGCTCCGATTGGTCCTGGAGTTGTCCAAGGAACAAGAGTAATGATTTTTCCTACTAAATCAAACTTTGTAGCGAACCATGCTATACAAGCATTTAATACTGGAATTCCAACGAATGGAATGAATAGTAATGGGTTCATTACAATTGGTGCTCCGAACATAATAGGCTCGTTGATATTAAATACTGCAGGAATAACTGAAAGTTTTCCAATAGATTTAATGTGTGCATTTTTACTCACAGACATAGCAAGGGCAAGTCCTAAAGTTGCTCCAGCTCCTCCTATGTAAACATAAGCATCAAGGAATCCACCTGCGAATATTTTTGGTAAAGCTTCTCCAGCTTGAATTGCAGCTTGATTAGCAGCAAGGTTAGATAAAGTTATAGAGTTAATGATTGCTATAACGATGTTTGTTCCGTGTAATCCAGCAAACCATAAAAGGTGAGTGATTATGATGATGAAGATTACAGAGATTAATGAATCAGACATATTTAGTAATGGAGCAAACGCTTTTAAGATGATTTCAGGAACCATTATACCTAAACTCTTTACAGCGAATATATTTACCGCATGGAAAAGAATTGTTACGAATACGATTGGTATTAATAATTCGAATGATTTAGCGATTGCAGGTGGTACAGAATCAGGAAGTTTAATAACAAACTTCTTTTGTACAAGTAGTCTGAAGATTTCGATAGCAATAATAGCTCCTAAGATAGCTGTAAATAACCCTTTTGCATCAAGATATCTAGCATCCATGATTGGCATCCATCCACCATCAGGTATAAGGAATAAAGATGTAGCTCCTTCAGCTTGACCAACAGGTAACCAATCTAGCTTAGCAGATGTCAGTAAAAAGGCATACATTGATAAGAATCCACCAGTTGTACCGTTAAGACTGTAGCTATTAGATAAAGACATTCCAATTCCATAAGAAACGAATAAAGACATAATTCCCATACTTACGTAGAATGGTTGTACTAAATCTCCTTTGAAAGCTCCCATTAAGTTAGCGTACCATTCCATGTAAAGTACGTTGTTAGGATCAGTAAATGGTAGGTTTACCATTAAAAGGATAAATGAACCGATGATAAGGAACGGCATTGTGTAAACGAATCCGTCTTTGATTGCATTTAAATATCTATTTTGTCCAACTTTTGCAGCAACAGGCATTAGTTTTTCTTCAATAATGTTCATAAAGTTACTCATAATATTTTCCTCCGTTTTTTTAGTATTTTTATTATATCAAATTTTATAGAAAGGGGTGGAGGAAAAAACTTCCCCTCCCCATAATTTTGTAATTCTACCTAAATTTTAATTAGTTAAACTTGTAGTTTAAACTTACATATGTCCAAATCATATCTAAATCCTTAGTTTCACCTTTGTAAATGTTTCTTTCCGCATCTTCATAAGCTATTCCAACGAAAGTAGATAATTGATCATTAATTACATAGTTAGCCATTAACTCATATCTAACTCTATCTCCGAAGTCTTGTTCCCACCACATTGACCCGTCAGCATTTTTTGTTTCTCTATCTAAAGTAATTCTTACTCTAGGCATGATAGTTAATTTTTCATTAATTTGGTATGGAAGCATTATTCTAAGCTGAGTTTCAGTCATATCTCCATTATCATATCTCTCACCAGTAGTATAGATAGTTGGATTTAAAGATAATTTATCAGTTAACTTGAAAGTAGGACCAAAATCTCCTTCCCAGTAGTTTCCATCAGTATTAGATCCTACAGAAGGTTTATCTTCATCATGTCCAATAACAAACCATCCTGCGAATAATCCATCAAAGTGATTGAAGTCAGTTCCTAATTCAATTCTATTTCTTCTAGTACTTCCCATCCAAGATGGAGCTCTTTCTGAATCAACAACTTTATTTTCGCTTCTATATTTTAAGTGGAAAGCTTGCTTTTCAAATAGTTGATATCTAACTTTCCAATCTGCTCTTACTGCATCCCATTCAGCTTGAGAGTCAGAAGTTAAATCTCCGCCAAGTCTTTTTTCAACATTTAAATCTAAAGTTAATTTCCCTTTAGTTGCAGAAATTCCAGTTCCGATGAAAGTTCCATCTTCATCATCGTGTCCTCCCATCCAACCAGAACCATTATCAAAGTCCTCAGTTTCAATATAAGTTCTTCCAGAAATAGACCAAGCTGGTGCAGCAACCTCTTCGATTACTACTACAGGTTCAACAATAACTTCTTTACTTGTTTCAACAACTGGTTCTGCTACAACTTCTTTAGCAAAAACATTTGTACCTAATAATGATAATGCAGCTAATAAATAAAGTGATTTTTTCATTTTGTTACCCTCCCGTGTTTTAAATAAAGTATTATTTTTTATTACTATTTAGATAAGCTTAAAGCATAGTCTAAAATTTTCTTTCCGTTTAATGTTCCGTAAGCCATAGTATCGATTACATCTAATGGTTTACCAGCAGCAGCAGCGATAGCTCCTAACTCAGCTTTCTTAAATCTAACTTGTGGTCCTAAAAGGAATACATCATATTGAGGTAATAACTCGTGGAATTGCTCTAATCCTACAGCATCGATTTTTACTTCTATATTTTCAGCAGCAGCAGCAGCTTCCATTTTCTTTACAACCATACTTGTTGACATTCCTGCAGAACAAAGTAATAATATTTTTTTCATAATTGTTTCTCCTTTTAAACTAAATATTTTGAATTTTTGATTTACTTATTTTAAATTCTTCTGGCGATTCATTCACCTGACACTATAATTATAGAATATGTTTTAAAAAAAGTCAAATTTAACAAGTTTAAGACTTTTTTCGTCGAAATACAAATGTTTTTTTTAAAAAAAACTTGAAAAATAGTTGTAAATGTTGTATTCTTTATAAAGAACGAAAAAAAAACTAAAAAAAATCGTCTAATTTTAACCTAAAACTGTTAAAAAAAAACAAAAAAACTTTAAATTTTTTTAAAAAAACTTAAAATTGATTAAAAAAGGTGGTGAAAATATGAAGAAAATGGCTTTTGATTTTTCTAAAAATGATCTTTTTATAGATACCGACAAAAAATTAAATAAGAAAGAAAGAGATTTTTTAGAGATTGTAAGAGAGAGGTATAAGGGTAAAAATGAAAAATATATAATTTTTACAGAAAAAGAGTTAAGAAATTTAGTTGGTGAGAGAGGTAATATTGGTGAATTTTTAGATAAATTTTTCAAAAGAAGGATATATTTAAAACTTATAGAAAAAGAGGAGGAGATATTTTTTTCTTCATTTCCAATTTTTGACTTTTATTTAAGAAATAGAGAGGAGTATAGATTATTTGTTTCTAGATCTTTAAAATCTCTTAAAGAGAGTGGAATATTTGATGATATAGATTTACTTCTAATTTTACTATTTAAAGATAAGAAAAGTTTCCAACTGTATTTAGCTATGATAAAAAATAGAAATCAAGGTGGATTTTTAATAAGTAGAGATAATTTAAAAGAACTTTTAGGTGTAGGCCAGGAAAATTATGAAAGATTTTATGATTTTGAAAAAACAATATTAAAACCTGCACTAGATGATATAAACCAATTGACAAAATATAATATAGAGTATACAAAGATAAAAAATAGTGATGGCTTCACAAGTAAAATAATGGAGATAGAGTTTTCATTTGATCATAAACTTTCATCTATATTAGCTGAAGAGATAGATAGACTACTGCTACCTTTAAGAGATAGAGTAGATTCTATTTCGAAAATAAGTAAAGTTATAGAGGAAGCTCTTTTAAAAGAGGGGGTAGATTTTGTACGAAATAATTTATACCATCTAGATAAAGGGATTTCAGGTTCATTAGATGAGGCGATATGTTTAGCTTTAAAGGAAACTCCAAATATAGAGTATACAGAAAAATATATACTTATAAGTAAAACTGTAGATATCTTCTTAAATAGATTTATATTTGAATCGAGATTATATAAAGAGTTATTAAAATGTAAATTTTATTATAACTATAGTTTCTTAAAAGTTTTAAGAGGTATGAAAGTCGGAGAAACGTTAGAGTATAAAGATGATAGACATAAAATTAATATTTTATACTTAGATAAAGGAAGGGAAAGTAGTATTGAGATATATAAAATAGCTGAAGAACCTACTGGAGAAAAAAAATAAATTTAAGCGTTAAATAGAAAAGAAACTATAAAACTCCTTATATTATTAGAGTTATTAGACGAAAAAATATCTATATTTTTTCCTACAGTTTAAACTCTTGACTTACTTCCAAAAATCTAGTAAAAACTAAGTAAAACAAAGGTTTTCAGGAGGGAGTTCGATATGAAACAATTAGGAATTTCAGTATATCCTTTTCACGCTACTTTAGAGGAAAATAAAAACTATATAGAGTTAGCTGCAAAATATGGATACAAAAGAGTTTTTACTTGCTTATTATCAGTAGATGGGGATAAAGAGGTTATATTACAAGAGTTTAAAGATACAATAGCACACGCAAATAGCTTTGGAATGGAAGTTATGGTAGACGTTGCTCCATCAATATTCAGTAAATTAAATATCAGCTATGAAGATTTATCTTTCTTTAAAGAGATCGGAGCATGTGGAGTTAGATTGGATTTAGGATTCTCAGGAAATGAAGAGAGTATAATGACATTTAATGAGCATGGATTACTAGTAGAGATAAATATGAGTCAAGATACAAACTATGTTAATACAATAATGGATTATATGCCAAACAGCGAAAAATTAGTTGGATGTCATAACTTCTATCCACATAGATATACAGGACTTTCAAGAGAACATTTCAGAAGTTGTAACAAGAGATTTAAAGGGTTCTCTTTAACAACAGCAGCATTCGTAACATCACAAACAGGAACATTTGGTCCATGGCCAGTAAATGATGGACTTTGTACTTTAGAGGAGCATAGAGATTTACCTATCGAAGTTCAAGGAAGAGAGTTATTCAACGAAGGAATAGATGTAGTAATAATTTCAAACTGTTTCCCAACAGAAGAGGAACTAAAAAAACTTGCAGATATCAATAAAGAGATGTTAGAATTCGAGTGTGAAGTTTACGATGGTGTTGGATCAGTTGAAAAAGATATAATAGAAAAAGAGTTACACTACCATAGAGGAGACATCGGAGAGTATGTAGTGAGATCAACTCAATCAAGAGTAAAATATAAAGGAACTCACTTTGAGTTATTCAATGCAGTAGATATCAAAAAAGGAGATATTTTAATAGAATCATCACTTTATGGTCAATATGCAGGAGAGTTACATATTGCAAGAAAAGATATGAAAAACTGTGGTAAAACAAGTGTAGTAGGAAAATTAGATGAGAATTATATTGGATTATTAGATAGCGTAAAACCTTGGCAAAAATTCAAAATTCAAATAAAAAAATAATTATTGGTTTGGGAGGAATTAAAATGGTAGATTTTACAGAAGATGAATTAGAAGAGATCATATTTTCAATAGTTGCATATGCTGGAGAGGCAAAAGGGTGTGCTCACCAAGCTTTAGCATTTGCTGAAGAGGGGAAGTTTGAAGAAGCTGAAGAGTGTATGAAAGAGTGTGACTCAGCAGTATTAAAGGCTCATCACGTTCAAACAGATATGATTCAAAAAGAAGCTGGAGGACAAAAAGTTCCTTTATCAATGGTTTTTGTTCACGCACAAGACCACTTAATGACAGCTCTTTCTGAAAGAGAGTTAATTAAGAAAATGATTAAATTAAATAAAAGATTATTCGCTTTAGAGAATAAGTAATAAAAAAGCCCCTTGAAATTTCAAGGGGTTTTCTTTTTGAATTAGTTATGCAAGCCAAGCTCCAAACATCCAGATATGTTTTTGGTAAAGAGCAGCTATATCAGTCATAAGAGAAAGTGTAGCTTGATTATCCTCTTTCTCAGCTAACTTCATTATTATATTAATCTCTGCTAAAAGAACTTTAAAATCACCTAACATAAGGTTAACCGCTTCTTTAGCACAATAAGGCTTGCTTTCAACCTCAGAAAGAACTGTATGTTTTAAATAAACATCTAGAGATGCATGAGGTCTGTGTCCAGCCATAAGTAATCTTTCTGCTACAGAATCTATCTGCTCATCAATCTCTGACATAATTCCATCTAGCATAGGATGGATAACGAAAAAGTGCTCTCCAACTAAATTCCAATGAAAATTGTGAACTTTCGTTTTGAAAACATGTAAATCTCCAACAAATTTGTTCATTTGAAATACTAAATTCATATTATCCATAAAAAATCCTCCTTTAAAAAGCGTGGTTAGTTTTACTAACATCGTTTCTATTATTCGAGAAAAATTTATATTTCCTTTAAAAAAATTAAAATTAATAAGACATTTTTTGTAAAACCTCACTAATTTTATTACAAACCTCTTTCATAGCTCTAATAATTTCGTTTATATGAGGCTCATTTGAGTTGTTACTAAAAAAAGGACAACTAAGAGCAGCTATAATTTTATTATTTTTATCATATATTGGAGTAGCGACAGCACTGATAGTGTTTGAGTGCTCCATATTGTCAAAAGCAATTTTTTTTATATTCACTTTAAAAAGCTCTTTTTTCAATATATCTCTATTTGTAATAGTATTTTCAGTATATTTTGGTAAAACTTCAGGAAGAAGAGAGCTTAATTTTTTTTCTGTTAATTGACAGATTAAAATTTTACTAGCAGCTCCAGCATGAAGTGGAAAAATTGCATTTTCAGGAACAGTAATTTTATAATAATCATTACTTTCAACAGAAGCAATTACTCTAATTTTATTTTTATCAAATACACTCACTTTAAATGTCTCTTTAAATTTTAAAGATAGTTCCTCTAAATATGGGTATGAGATATTTTTTATAAGATTATAGTTTTCATTTTTATTAGAAAAATAATCAAATTTATTTCCAAGAGTATACTCTTTTCCACTTTGACTCACATATCCAATAGAAACTAAGGTATAAAGAAGCCTATTTGTTGTAGCTTTAGGTATAGATAAATCCCTAGAGATTTCAGCTTGAGAAGCTCTCTCTTTAAGGTATAGATAATTAAAAATTTTATCAATTTTTTCCATAGCAGGTACAAGTTTTTTCATAAGCTAACTCCCTAAAATTAAAACTCTAGATATTTTGCCAAATCCTTTTTGGTATATTATTCTTTCGACGTTTCCATTGCCATATGTTTTTTCAACTGTTATCTCTTGACCAGATTCAGCATCGATAAAATCAATAATTTCATACCTATTTCCAGCAGAAGTCCAATTGTTTCCAATCTTAAATGGAAGCTTTAAAACAGTCTCTCTAGTATTAAGATTAAGAGTAGCTAAATCAGCAGTGGTATCTTCCCCAGTAAAAACTAAATCAATTGAATCTTTTGTAATTAGATATATTTTTTGAACTGTAGTTGCAGTATCGGTTATATTTTCAATAATAAACCTATGTCCATTATGATTTATATATTTGCTAGAAGTTTTAAATCCAGCACCTTCAAATCCACCTTTGTATTCAAAGTCTCCAGCAACAAAAAAATCAGAAACTTTATAGTTAGTATTATTGCTACATCCCATAACTAAAAGTAGAAAAACGATTAAAAATGTAAATTTCTTCATAAATTCCTCCCAATAAAAAATATTTTAAGAATTAATCCAATTATACTCTAAATAAATCAAATCTACTAGAAAAAAAGTTCTTTTGTAACATATGTTACAGCAAAATATAAACTATACTGATATAATCTATTTAGAAATTTTAAATAAAAGGAGATTAAGAAGATGGAAAAAATACCAATGTTTTGTTTTCAATGTCAAGAAACAGCAGGAAATAAAGGCTGCTCAGTAGTAGGAGTTTGTGGAAAACAACCAACAACATCAAACCTTCAAGATTTATTAATATATGTAGCAAAAGGAATCTCAATATTGAGAGAAAATATAGCTTTAGAACTAAGATTAGAGGATAAAAAATTTAATTCAGAGCTAGATTATTATATAACAAATGCTCTATTCATAACTATAACAAATGCAAACTTTGATGATAATATGATAGCAGAAGAGATTTTAAAAGGATTAAAATTAAGAGATAGATTAGAAAGTTTTATAAAAGAGAATTCAATTGAAATAAAAAGATTAGCTAATCATGATGCTATGACATTTAGAGTTGAAACTTTAGAGGAGATGAATAAAAAAGCTTTAAATATAGGAGTTTTAACTACTGAGAATGAAGATGTTAGATCTTTAAGAGAGGTTATAACTTACGGATTAAAAGGTATGGCAGCTTACTATGAGCACTCTGTAAATTTAGGATATGAAAATTCAGAGATTGTTATGTTTATCGAAAAAGCATTAGTTTCTACATTAGATAATAGTTTAGAGTTAGGAGATTTAGTAGGGCTTACATTAGAAACTGGAAAGTTTGGAGTAGATGTAATGGCATTACTAGACTCAGCTAACACAGGTAAATTTGGAAATCCAGAAATCACAGAGGTAAATATTGGAGTTAGAAATAATCCAGGAATTTTAATAACAGGTCATGATTTAAATGATATCGTTCAGTTGTTAGAGCAAACAGAGGGAACAGGAGTAGATGTTTATACTCACTCTGAGATGTTACCAGCTCACTATTATCCAGAGCTAAAAAAATATAAACATTTAGCTGGAAACTATGGAAACGCTTGGTGGAAACAAAAAGAGGAGTTTGAGACATTCAACGGTCCAATTATCTTCACAACAAACTGTATTGTTCCTCCAAAAGCTGGAGCTTCTTATGAAGGAAAAGTATTCACAACAAATGCAACAGGATTCCCAGGATGGAAAAGAGTAGCTGAAAAAGATGGAAAGAAAGATTTCAGTGAAGTTATAGAGCTTGCAAAAACTTGTGCATCTCCAACAGAGATTGAAACAGGGAAAATAGTTGGAGGATTTGCTCACAACCAAGTGCTTCAATTAGCTGATAAAGTTATTGATGCAGTAAAATCTGGAGCAATCAGAAGATTCTATGTGATGGCTGGATGCGATGGAAGAATGAAATCTAGAGATTACTACACAGAGTTTGCAGCTAACTTGCCAAAAGATACAGTTATCTTAACAGCTGGATGTGCAAAATATAAATATAATAAGTTAGATTTAGGTGATATTGGAGGAATTCCAAGAGTTTTAGATGCTGGACAATGTAACGATTCATACTCGTTAGCAGTTATAGCTCTGAAATTAAAAGAGGTATTTGGTTTAGAGGATATCAATGAGTTACCAATAGCTTATAATATAGCTTGGTACGAGCAAAAAGCAGTAATCGTTTTACTTGCACTATTACATTTAGGAGTTAAAAATATAAACTTAGGACCAACAATTCCAGCATTTTTATCAGGAAATGTTTTACAAGTTTTAATAGATAACTTTAATATTGGAACTATAAGCAGTGTAGAAGAGGATTTAAAAAAATTCTAATAAATTAAAAACTATAAAAAAGCAAAAAGGTAAGGGGTGAGTATCCTTACCTTTTTTATATATTATCTAGAAACAGTTGAAATACCATTATTGATGATGTTGTAAATCTCATCTTTTGAAACTAGGTTTGCATCTCCTCTTACTGTATGTTTATATACAGAAGCAGCAGTTGCAAAGTCTACAATCTCCTTAGGTGATAAGTTGTTGTAGATTCCAAATAGTGCACCAGCAGCGAAGGCATCTCCTCCCCCAACTCTATCAACGATTTGGAAGGTATATCTAGGTGAGCTTACAAGCTCACCATCTTTAAAAACGAAACCAGTTAAAGAGTTTTCATTAACCGAGTGAGTCTCACGTTTTGTCGAAAGCAAAAACTTAATGTTAGGGAAGTTTTTTGTGATTTCTCTATAATACTCTGTTAAATCCGAATGTTCTCCTAGTTTCATAATGTTTTTAGCATCTAAAACTCCAGCAAAACAGATATCTACATATGGTAGGTAGCTAGTTAAAATAGGAGCAGCTTCATCTAAAGTCCAAAGCTTTCCTCTATAGTTGAAATCAAAACTGATTAAAACTCCCATCTCTTTTGCTTTTACCATAATTTTATCCATTAACTCTTTACAGCTATCTGAAAGAGCAGGAGTGATTCCTGAAAGATGTAAAATCTTACAGTCTTTTAAAATCTTTTCAATTTGAAGCTCAGTATAATCTAAAGTAGAGAATGATGAGTATTTTCTATCGTAGATTACAGATGAAGCTCTTACACTTGTTCCAACTTCAAGGTAGTAAGTTCCAAGTCTATCTCCACCTAAAACTATATTTTCAGTAGCTACATTGTTAGCTTTTAAATATCTGAAGATTGAATCAGAAAGTGGATTGTTTGGCAACTTAGTAACATACTCAGATTCAATTCCAAAGTTAGCTAATGAAACAGCAACGTTAGCCTCTCCACCACCATAATCGGCTCTAAAAGTATTACTTTGTACAAATCTATTGTTGTTTTCTGTAGAAAGACGTAACATAATCTCTCCAAGAGTTACTATTTTACTCATAACTAGATCTCCTCTCTAACCTTTTTAACTTTCTCAACGAAAGCTTTAGCAGCAGCAGTAATTTCATCACTCGGTCCAGTAGCTAATTTACCACCAACACCAACAGCAACTACTCCATTTTTTATCCATTGATCAACGTTATCTATTGAAACTCCACCTGTAGGCATTATGTTTGCTTGAGGTAAAGGTGCTTTTACAGCTTTTATAAAGTCTGGTCCGAATGCACTTCCAGGGAATAACTTTATGATGTCGCAACCTAATTCCATAGCTTTAAGCATCTCAGTTATAGTCATACATCCTGGCATGTAAGGGATAGCGTATCTATTACAAAGTTTAGCAGTTTCAGCATCAAATCCTGGCGAAACAATATATTTTGCTCCAGCTAATATAGCAAGTCTAGCAGTTTCAGTATCAAGTACAGTTCCAGCTCCTATGATGAAGTCATCTCCAGGGAACTCTTTAGAAAGTTCTCTTATAACCTCAGTTGCTCCAGGAACAGTATAAGTAACCTCTATCGCATTAACTCCACCAGCGATACAAGCGTTAGAAATACGCTTAGCTTCGTCTAAGTTTTCAGCTCTAACAACAGCAACTACTCCAGTACTAATGATTCTATCTATAATTTCATGTTTTTTTAACATAATTTGAAACCTCCTCAAAATTCGTTTCGTTTATTCATTCAACAAGGAAATTCTATAAAAAAAAGTAAAAATAAACAATTGTCATTTTTATGAAAGTGTTTCATATATGAAACACCATAAAAAAAGACACTAAAAAAGTAGAAATATATTGGGAAATGTAGTAGAATATAAAATAAGACTCTAGTAGAATTAAGGAGGAAGTAATGCAAAATTATAATGATTTATTAAAAGAGAATTTAGAATGGGTTCAAAAGAGATTGGATCTAGATAAAGATTATTTTAAAAATCTTTCAAAAGGACAAAATCCGCCATTTTTATATATAGGGTGCTCAGATAGTAGAATGCCAATAGATACATTTACACAGAGTGAGCCAGGAAGTTTTTTCATTCATAGAAATATAGCAAACCAAGTATTTTCAAATGATATGAATTTCTTAGCAACTTTAGAATATGCAGTAGAGCAATTAGAAGTAGAGCATATAATTGTTTCTGGTCACTATGAATGTGGAGGAATAAAAACAGCCCATGATAAATGTAGACACTCATCTATAATATCAAGTTGGTTGATGCCAATAAAAAAGATAGAGGTAGAACATAGAGAAGAGCTAGAAAGTCTTGAAAGTGAGGAAGAAAGGCTAGATAGACTTACAGAACTAAATGTGTTAGAGCAATTGAAACATATATTTGAACTTTCTGTTATAAGAAATAGAATAGAAACAGGGAAATATCCGAGAATACACGGATGGATTTTAGATATAAGAAATGGTAAAATAAAAGAGATGGAGATTCCTTATGATGACTGGAAAATGAAGGGGATTATTCCAAAAGAATATGAAGTTTAGAAAATTTTAAAGGAATCCTTTATTTTCTACATATATAATGTAGTTAATAAAGGATTTTATAGTTGATGGAGGGTAGATGAAAAAAATATTGCTAATTTTTTTAATTAGTTTTAGTTTTGCATTTTCAAAAGATGTATATAAACCTAGAAATAACTTTGAAATAGAGACGTTAGAAAGATTTAGAAAAGAGAATTTGATTTTAGGTGATAAAACATATTCTTTTACAAGTGATGTAGTTAATGGGGAAAGTTTTAATGATATTATCTATGATCTATTAAAAAATTATTTAGGATTAAATGTTGAGATGAGATTAGATGACTGGAGAGATATAATTTCTGATTTTGAAAAAGAAAAGATTCATATACTAACTAATTTTACTCAAACTTCAGAAAGACAAAGTTTTACAACATTTTCAAAAAAAGTATTTGATGAGCATTTATATATAACATCAAAAAAGAAACCAATCAACAGCATTAGAGATTTGGATAATAATAAGGTGTATGTAGTAGAAGGTTCTATATATGAAGAATTTTTAGATGTTATTATAAATAATAATGATTTAAAAATCGAGAAAATTTTAGTAGATAATGTTGCAAAATATGAAGATGAGTTTGTATTAGAGTCAAATTTAGATAATTCTATTGAGAAAAATAAAATATTAATAGGAAATATTCCAGGTAGTTCTATAGCAGTTATTAATGCTTATTCAGATTTAATACCTATTATAAATAACGCTTTAAATGAAAGATATTCTGATAGAGTTAATAAATGGTTTGAAGATAGACGTTATTTAATATTTAAAGAGAATTTTGAGAAATCCCTATCAATTGCAGAGAAAGCTTACTTAAAAGATGTTAAAGAGGTAAGCGTAGCATATGAAGAGTTAGGAGAGATGAGTTACTTTTCCACTAAAAAAATGAGATATGAAGGAGTCGTTCCTGTTTTATTGAGAACTTTATTTGAAAGAATAGGGGTAGTTTTAGATGATAAAAGTAAGGCAAAAGAGGAATGGAATAGTATTTTTAATAGACTTAAAATTGCAAAAGTAGATTTCATAGTTCTTTCTAAGACTAAGGAGAGAGAAGAGGAGTATATATTTACTAAAAAATTTTTTGATTTAAATATCTACAAAGTAAACTGTTTGAAGGACCCACCTGACGGTAGAAAAAGAGTAGGTGTTATAAAAGATACAAGACAAGAGGATATTTTAAGAAGATACTATTTAGAACAGGATATTGTAACATATGATAATTACAACAAGATGATTAAGGATTTTGAAACTCATAAAATATATTCGATAGTAATAATAAATCCAGAAGATTTTGAAATTGGAAAATATATAGTAGAAATTCTTGATACAGTTCCAGTTAATTTAGGGTTGAAGAAAAAAAATGTTATTTTAAGAGATATTTTAAATAAAGCGATAGATAATTCACTTTATAAAGATGAGATAATAGAAAGAGCTAAATTTGAGAGTAGAAGAGAGAAGCTAGAAAAGTTAGAGTCAGAGAGAAAAAGATATAGTCAAATTTTAGGTATTGTGATTTTTACTTTTTTAATAATATTTATTCAAAGCTATCGATTGATGAAAGAGGAGAATAAAAATAAAGAGTTACTAAAAGATGATCTAACAGGGCTTTTAAGTAGAAGAGTATTCAATGATTTTTGTGATAAAAATAATGATATAGAGGGCAGTATCTTAGTTTTAGATCTCAATAATTTTAAAAAAATAAATGATTTATATGGTCATCAGTTGGGGGATGAGGTAATTGTAGAGGCTAGTAAATGTCTAGAAAGTATTTTTTTAAAAGATAAAGTTTTTAGAATTTCTGGTGACGAGTTTTACATATATTCATATGAAAAATATGAGATTGAAGAGAAACTATGGAACTTAAAAGAGGCGTTTAAAAGTTCGAGACTTTTAAGACGTTTAGGGGTTAGTTTTAGCTTAGGTTACTATATAAAAGATGAAAAAACTTCACTTAAAGAAGCATTTAAAAATGCTGATTTAGCAATGTATTTTGTAAAAAAGAATAAACATCTTTGGTATAAAGAGGCAACTAGTGATTTTATAAAAGGTACTGAAAGAAAAGAGTTGATCAAAAAGAGTTTAGAGGATGC
>JBOFRT010000326.1:0-2858 GCA_051651165.1 Cetobacterium sp. | reverse complement strand
TAGTCCTGTTTCTGATTTTTATGCAAATATTTATAGATTAAATATTGTTTAAAATAATAATTATTCGGAATAATATTGTGAAATCCATCAAAAATAATTGTGACAAAGTAGTCAAATTGCCAAAAATTTTAAAATTTTTGATGATGAGTTTAGAGATATTTGGAGTACATTTGAAGATTTAGGTTTATCAGATAGCTCTATTTCAAATATTACTGAGGACACAATCAGTTTTATAAATAGATACTCTGAGGCAAATAATCTCCAAAATTACCCAAAGGAAACATTTGAAAAAATTATAGAAGAAGCTTTAGAAAAAAATAATTTCCCTTCAGAAGAAGATATCCAAAAGAGAGACTTTGAAGCTATTGATAAAGAGATTGGAATTGTTTTATTTGAATTTTTAGAAAAAAATCCAAAACTTAGAGAAAAGGAAAGTTATATTTTAAAATTAATAAATGGAATTGTTGAAATCCATGGATCTTTAGATGTTGATGAAACTTTTAAAGTTTTAAAAAAATTAGAAATTGATTTAAGTTATGAACAAACAAAAAGATTTATTATATCTAAAGTCCCTGATACACTATTTGATTATAATGATATTGTAATTGTCCATGATAGAGATATTAAGGATCACTTTCATGGAGTATTTAAAAAAAGTAAAGTTAAAGATATACATCCTTTAGAAACTTATTTAAATATAGATTTTAGAATTTAATAACAAATAAAAATAGAGGCCACTCATTAATTAAGTGGCCTTTTTTAATCCACTATTTTTTAACTCTAAAGCAAATGATGTTATTCTGATAAGTAAAAAAGACTTAATAAATAGAATCTACAAAAATTTGCTTAAATAAAATAAATAAGGTAATAATAGTACTACAAATTTTATTTAATGGATTTTTTGTAATATTAACAATACAAAATAAAATATAAAACCAGGGAGGAATGAAATATGGATCAAAAAATTTATGAATTAGCTAAAAAAATCGAAAACTATAAAGAGCGTGTAACCAATGAAGAGATGACTAAAACAGCATTTATAATGCCATTTTTTGAAATATTAGGCTATGATACTAGAAACCCTTTTGAATTTGTCCCTGAATTTACTGCGGATATTGCAGATTTAAAAGGTGAAAAAGTCGATTATGGAATTTTTATCAATGATGAAGTCGAATTTATAGTAGAATGTAAAAACTGGAAAGAAGATTTATCTAATCATGATAAGCAACTTAATAGATACTTCAATGTTGTTGATTCACATATTGGAATTCTAACTAATGGAATTCATTATAAATTTTTTACTGATCTTGAAGAACAAAATAAGATGGATAAAAATCCATTCTATGAGTTCAATATTTTAGATATAAATGAAAAAGATTTTATTCAACTTAAAAAATTTACAAAAGCAACATTTGATAGACATAAAATTTTAGATACCGCTGAAGAGTTGAAATATTTAACACTACTTAAAGGTAATATGAAAGCTGAATTTGAAAATCCTTCAGATGATTTTATAGCTTGTATACTTAATAATATTTATGATGGTGTTAAAACAGCTAAAGTTAAAGAAAAATTTAGACCCATATTAAAAAAAGCTATAAATGAATATTTTAATGACTTACTAAGAGATAAACTAGAAACTGCTTTTCAATTTAAAGTTGAAACACAAGAAGAAGAAATCGTTGAACCTTCTGAAGAAATTATCGATGATAAAGCTCCAGTAACAACAGAAGAAGAAATTGTAGGCTTCTCTATTATCAAATCAATGTTATTAGATATTACTCCTGAAATTGACAAAATCACTTACAAAGATACTTTAAGCTATTTCAATATCTTATTTGAAGATAATACTAGAAAATGGATTTGCAGACTTTATTTCAATTCTCAAAACAAATATATCTCATTTCCTGTTTTAGAGGAGGGAGAGCGAACTTTAAAAGAAGAGAAAGTACCACTATCAAGTATTTATGAAATTACAAAGCATAAAAATAAAATTGAGGAAATTGTAAAACTTTATATCTAAAAATTTCCTATTCTTAAGAAAAACCTCGATTTTATGTTATACACGACATATAACTATGAAAATGGATCTTCTTACAACTAGCTATTTTAGAAAAAATTATAAAACTGAAATTGCTAAAAAATATAGTGAATTGATTCAAAAAAATAATAGAGAGCATTATCTATGTATAAAAATACACCGGTATCTAGTCGGTGTATTTTTTATAAGTCATTTTTTTATAGCTTACTTAGATATATCTATAGGATTCTCAATAGTTGGCCAAGTAACTGTATAACATCCTAATTTATGAAATTGATACCATTCTTCAATAGTTTCATTTGGAATATTTTTTAATGATAAAAGGACCTCTTTAGCAAACTCTAAAGAAGCTGTTCCATTTGCTGTGATAACTCCATTGTCTGAAACTGCCATTTTAGGAATAAATTTATCCTCTCCTAAATATTTATCACCTGCCCAACTCTTTAAATCATGTAGGTCATTGCACGTGTGTTTTATATTATTTAAAAACCCAATAGTGCCTAAAAACCCTGCTGCATCACAGATTGCTCCCACTATTTTATTTTTGTTTAAAGATTGGTTTGTAATCTTTTTAATCTCATCATAACTATCCTTTCTCCAAGACAGTCCCCCAATTAAAATAAGAGCTTCATACTCTTCTGGAATAGTTGATAAATTGTAATCACATACAGTTTTAAATCCTCCAATAGAAATCACTTCTTTTTTATCAATGGCAACTGTTTTCACACAATAACTTTCTCCTGCTAGCATTTGAATTCCCACAGAAAGATAAGCTGCCTCCCAATCAGACCACTTATCAAGTAATAAAAATAAAATC
>JBOFRT010000325.1:0-2584 GCA_051651165.1 Cetobacterium sp. | reverse complement strand
TAAAAGATAATTATTAAAATATTTAAAAATGACTGTAAAAAGTGTATTAAAAGCTCATCAAGTTTTTTAAGTGATAAAAACTTATTAAAAGCTTTCATGATAAACCCTTGAACAGGTCTGTAAGTTACCCAAAGGATAGCTAAAAAGATTAGTTTTTTAATGAAAATAGGTGCTGATTTTGCAAGAGCAGCAGTAAATTCATTGATGAAAGTTGATAATGTTTGTTCCATTAATAAAAGTCCTCCTAAAATTTAAATTCCAGAATAAATTATAGAGGATTTTTAAGTATAAGTCAAAGGAAATATAGGAATATAGGTAGAAATTTAGTGTTATTTATATGTAACTAAATTTCAATTAATATCTAATTAAATTACTTGTTTAACGAGGTTTATAAAAAGTAGTTTAAAAGAATAGGTAAAGTATGGTATAATAATAACTTGAAAAAAGTTTTTCATACAATACTGTAAGACTCAAAGTCTACTATATAGATTTTGAGTTTTTTTATTGTTATATAAGTTGTAAAAGGAGAAGCATGAATTTAACATCGTTACATTTTAAAATTTTGAGTTGTCTTGAAGTTAACAACTACTCATTAAATGAGCTCTCTGAAATATTAAATGTATCTGTTTTTAAGGTAAAAAGATATGTAAATGATATAGGAAGTTTTTTTAAAGAAGAAGATACTTTAAGTATTCATGAAAAGTTAAAAAAAGATAGAGAACTCTGGGAAAAATTAAAGGAGTTTCAGAGCTTTACTCCTAAAGAGAGAGAAAGCTATGTTGTAATGAACTTTTTTAAAAACAATATAATAAACTTAACATATATAAGTGAAAGATTTTCTGTTACAAGACGAACTTTATCTAATGATATACAGAATTTAAAAAAAGAGTTGGAGTTTTTCTCTTTAAAAATTGTAGGTTATAACTCTTACGGAATCTCTTTAGAGGGGGATGAAAAAAATAAAAGAGAGTTTTTTGAGTTATATTTTCTAAAGTTATTTATAGAGGAAAAATATCTTCCAAAAGAGTTTGAAAACTTTTTTCTAGAACTGAATGAGATAAAGAAAAAATATAAAGTTTCAAAAATTGTGGATATGATTTATAAAGTATGTGAAAAATGGGAGATGCCTCGTAATACATATACAATTTTGCATATAGAGATTTTAATCTATCTTGCTATAATACGAGAAGATTTTGAAGATGAAAGTGTAAAAGTTATAGATAGTTCTATCGATTTAAGTAAATATGTAGAGTTGAATGAAATTTTAGAAAAGATAGAATTCTTTTCAAACTATGAAAGGGATTCTGTAAAAAAACTTTTTTTAAAAAGGAAAAAAATGAACTTCTTTCAAAATAATAGAGAAGAGGTTTTAGAGTTGAGAAATTTTATAGATTACTTAAGTAAAGTTTTAAAGATGGAGATACCTTTAAATGATGATCTTTTAATGAGGTTAACAATTTTACTTAATATGATGAAAATAAAGAGACTTTTTAATATCGTTGAAATCTATATTTTTAACAATCAGGTGGCTGAGGATTATTTTAATAAGTTTAAGTTAGTTTCTAATTTAGTAAAAAAATATTATAAAAATATAGATAGTTTTGATAGAACAATTTTATCAATAACTATTTTAAATGAGATTAATAAAGATGTTGAAAGAAAAATAGAAAATTTAAAAAATATTGTAGTTGTTTATAACTTCTTAAATATAGGACTGGTGAAAGATATTTGTGAGGAGTTTAAAATTGAAAAACTTATGGAAAATATGAAGTTTGTATCTTATCGAGAGTTAGATTATTTTATAGAAATAAACAGTGTTAAGGGGATTGTGTTGTTTGAAGATATAAAATTAAATAAAAAGTACAACGGTATAAAGCAGATTAAATTTAATTTACCTGTAACAAAGTTAGATAAATTTAAGTTAAGTGTGTTTTTAAAAAAGGAAGATGTTTAATAAATTAGTATACATATAATAGAAAATAACTATACTAAGGGGGGACACATGGAGAGAACACTTCTGATTATAAAGCCTGATGCTGTGGAAAGAAAACTAATTGGAGAGATAATCCAAAGAGTGGAGAGAAAAGGATTGGAGATCAAGGCTTTAAAAATGGAAAATATAACTGTGGAAAAGGCAGAGAAACACTATGAAATTCATAAGGGGAAAGAGTTTTATAATGGTCTCATAGAGTTTATTACATCTGGGCCAGTTGTGCTTATGGTTTTAGAAGGAAAGGATTGCATAAGTATAGTGAGACATATGGCTGGAAGTACGTCTCCAGTTGATGCAGTTCCTGGGACAATAAGAGGGGACTTTTCAATGGATACTTTAAGAAATATTGTTCATACTTCTGATAGTGTAGAAACAAGCACAAGAGAGATAAAGAATTTTTTTAAAAATATAGATTAAACTAAAAAAGCTGAGTTCAATGAACTCAGCTTATATTTTTACTTGTCTAATAATGGCTTTGGTAAAGGCTTAGTTGGAGCTTCAACTGGCTCAGGAGTAGCTACTACAACCTCCTCAACAACTGCCTCTTGAACTACTACTTCTTCTTGAGGTTGAGTGCTTGAACATCCAACT
>JBOFRT010000324.1:0-2330 GCA_051651165.1 Cetobacterium sp. | reverse complement strand
AATATTCAGAATCGAATAGATATTTATATTCTACATATCCTGTTAATCCATTTTTTTCTAATTCTAGTTTTATACCAATATCTTTATATGAGTCTTTATCATATTTAGATACCTTAACTGAATCAGAACTTATATTATTCAATTTAACACTCATACTGTCATACGGGTTAACTAGTTCATGTAAATATGTTCCAAATGCCTTTATTGTGCTTTTTACAGAGTTTAAATTAAATTCTTTTCCTACTTCAATTCCTGCTCCTGCTTCTACAGACCATACATTTTGCTTTTCAACATCTAATCCATAATTACCTGATTCATTAATAGAATCTTGCATTAAATATGTTGCGTTTAACTCTATCTTTGGTTTAATAAAGAAAGAACTTACAAAATAATCTTTAGATAATATATTATTTAATCCAATCCATTTATTATCTAAATCTCCTTTTTGGCTTCCATAAACATCACCAAATTTTAGATCTCTTTTTAAATCTCCTGAAGATAATCCAAAGAATAGATTATTTGTTAATTGAACATCATTATTTTTATAGATTGAGTACATATTAAGTTGCCCGAATGTATCTTCTCTTTTTGCATGAGACTTATCAAATTTAGCATTTAAAGTTCCAATATTTCCTACTGCTCCTAATCTTAAATTCGTGCTTATTTGTTTATCTGCTCCTAAGAATACTGACGATATATCTTCTTTATATCCACTTAAATTTGAGCTATCAGCTTTAATATTTTTGTAATCTGCTCCACCTATTACTCTAAGTTCCTTTGTTGTAGGTTGATTAAATACGTTATTTACTAATGTATCTCTATTAAATCTTAACATTTCAAGAGTTTGTTTCTTTATATTTGGGTATATATCATTTCCAAATATATTATTTGTTGCTCTTGTAAATTCATCTGCATTATCTATCAGTTTCAAGTTGTTAAATAACTCTTGTCTTAAAATATCTCCATCTACATAATTGTTTTCTAAATAGTTTGCAAAATCTGAATTACTTAAAATTTCATTGAAATTTTTTCTATTTAATTGTGTTTTCGAATCATCTATACTATACATAACAGAGTTTGATAAAATATTTCCATCATGCTCTTTTATATTGATATTATCTTTAGACAATACAATGTTATTTTCAAAATTATTTTTTGCGTAATCTCCTGATAAGAATAAATCTCCTACAAATTTGTCAACGTCAAGTTTACCATTTACTCCTTGAATAAATTTTCCACCATCATTTATAATTACTTCTGATGGAGCTTCATCTACTCCTGTTATTACTCCATTTGTATTATCTATTACTCCACCTGATGTTGATGTAACTCTTCCATGAACAGTTCCTTCGTTTATGAATTTACTCGCCCTTCCTGTAACATCTACAAGTCCATACATAACTCCTGTTTTTGAGTTAATTCCTACAGTTTCATCACCACTATACGCTCCTATTGCCATAGCATAAGCTGGACCTTCTAATAAACCACTTGGATTGTCTGCATATACCCAAGCTTTTATTAAGCCATTATTTATTACCTTTCCTCCATCCCCTGCTATAAGACCTTGTCTTGATGTTTCTATTAAACCATTATTTGTTGCTATTGAATTAGGATTGCTTGCTAACATACTTATAAACATATCTTTTATTAAACCATTATTTATAAGATTTGCTCCTGATACTGTAGCCATTCCTATTCCTCCAGGGTTTGGATTATTTGGATTAGCTTCTATTACCCCTATCTCACTATTTATTACTGTTCCTGATTCAGCATAGATTCCAACTCCACCAGGAGTATCTAAATCATATCCCATTCCTTGAATAGAAATTTTACCATTATTTATTGTTTCACCTGATTTTTGATAAATTCCAAATCCTTCACCTTTTGAATTATTTCTTGTTAATCCTGATGTTGTTATATTTCCATCATTTATAAATTTTCCACCATTATTTATAACTCCTGCAACAATTTTGTTGTATTTTCTATCTCCTGTTAAAGTTATATCTGAAGTTATATTTAAATCACCTTTATTTACTAACTCTTTTCCTAATTCTACTGTTAATGCACTCATATTTCCTGTTGTTCCTGTAGAATTTATACTTATATTTTGAGTATTTTCTACTATTGGTGGATTAATTGGTGGTTCTGGATTCACTGGCGGTTCTACTGGTGGATTAATCGGTGGCTCTGGGTTCACTGGTGGTTCTACTGGCGGATTAATCGGTGGCTCTGGATTCACTGGTGGTTTTATTTCTTCATCACCTAGTTTAAAATCAAAAATATTTTTTATTTCTTTATTTTCTAATTTAGAAAATAGCCCATTTATAAAA
>JBOFRT010000323.1:0-1388 GCA_051651165.1 Cetobacterium sp. | reverse complement strand
TAAATATTCATATTTTTCTTGAGTTTCAACTTCTATCGGATACTCTACTACACCTCCTTCTCTATCTATTTTAAATGTGTAAACTTTCATTGGATCATTTGATATTGTTTCATATATAAAATCTCCACTTGGATCTAATTCTATGTTTTGCTCATCTAATTTTACTATTGATAAAGGATCTATGTCTCTTCCATAAAATTTAACTTTAGAGCCAGCTATTGGGATATTTTGAAACTCCAAATCACTAGTTCCATAAACCAAGTCTTTTATTTTTTTTCCTTGAGAATCTGAATTTTTCATGTTCATTTCACTTAGATTTAAAGTTTTTAATTGAGTTTCATCATAGATACCTTTTTCATTGTAAACTCTCAATGTATAATAAAGCTTTGTTATATTTTCTAAGTCATCTTCTTTCTCAATCTTTCCATCCCAAACTATAGGTGTATTAAAATCGATTCTATCTCCTTTTAATATTGCTACTGGATCCCTTCTTAAAAAGTCTGTTTCTTTATAGATTCTAATTTCATAAGATTTTATATTATTCTCATAATTCGTATATCCATAAAATGTAATCGGCTCCTTTATCTTCCCACTACTATCTACTAATGCATAATTATCAGTCAATATATTAAGCCTCGGGTCAATAGCTATAGGATCTACAATACTATATATAACTCCCCTTCTATTTTCTAAAAAAGCTCTTCCTTTATAGATTAATTTTTCTCCTTCAGGAAGTGTATCCGTTGTAGAGAGGTCAGTGTTAAGTTCCAGATTCTGGAACTCAACACCTCTTATATTCTCTTCTGAATTACTCCAACTTTTTGTATCTAAACTCTGAGTTGTCTGAGTATCAACAACTTCATATTCATCATAAGCATTTGGAGGTTCAACTATTTGAGCATTTATTTTTGTAGATATGAAAGTTAATAAAATAATATATATATGCCAATTCTTTCTTAAAAGTTTACTCATTTATTTCCCCTCCTTATTTTGTACAAATTGAACTTTTATTTTCTCTTCACTTAAATAATCAGTTAAAGATTTTATCAATGCCTCTCTTCTCTTTTCATCTAATTTAGAATTACCACTTTTATTTAATTCAACTAGCAAATGATCATTTGTCTTTAACTTTTTCATTATTTCTTCAAATAAGTTTTCATATACCACTGGTTTTAATTCTGTTGAATTATCATAGAAGATAACTCCTGGATATATTCGAACTCTTAATAATCTTGTTCCATCGTTATTGCTTTCAAAAGTTGTTCTTGGTAAAACAACACCAAAATTATATTTGATTATTGTTGTTCCCAATCTTTGAACTTTTGGATTTTCAGTCGTAAATATAGTTCCTACTGGCAATGATGCTGCATCTACCTTTAATATATAGT
>JBOFRT010000322.1:0-5378 GCA_051651165.1 Cetobacterium sp. | reverse complement strand
GTTCTATAAGTAGGTCAATCTCAGAAATTGGATCTATTGCTGCTAAAATGTTATTTAAAAAATTAGATGGTAATGCAAAACACACTCAAAAAATTATTATAACACCTACTTTAAAATTAAATGGTTCTGAAAAGTTAAAGGAGTGATCTAAATAATCACTCCTTTTTGTTATCCTAATACATTAAATTTGAAAAGCAATATTGATATCAAAATTATTCCTACAATTATTCTTGTCGATGTGAAACCTTTTTTACCTAATAAGCAATAAATTATAAATACAATACTCACAGGTAATAATGCCGGCATAATTTGATCTAACATATCTTGAATTGAAAGAACTATTTCTCCTTCCTTATATGAATATAATAATCTAGCTTTTACTACAGTTGGTATCAAAGCTCCTATAACTGTCACTCCTAAAATAGTTGCAGCATCAGTCATTGCATCTAATTTATCAGTCACTCCGGAAAACAAATTCACTCCTTTATCATATGCTAAATATAAAAATTTCCATCTAATTGCTATTATTATAAGATTTGTCACTATCCATATTATTACTCCAACTGGATTTCCATTTATTGCCATATAAGCAGCAATAGAACCTAAAATAGTAGTCACTAAAATAAATAAGCTATCACCTACTCCACCAAAAGATCCCATTAATCCTGCTTTTATTCCAGCCACTGCTTCTTTTGATTGGTAGCCTTTCTTTTCTTCCATAGCAATATCTGCTCCTAAAATTAAACCTCCTAAATGCGGGCTTGTATTGTAAAATTGATTATGATACCTCATCATCTCTTTTAACTCTTCATCTTTATATAGTTTTTTTAAAATTGGTAGCATTGAAAAAAGATACCCTTGTCCTTGCATTTTTTCATAATTCCAACAGATTTGAGAGCACAATAACCATCTTAAATTTACTTTTGTTAAATCTTTTCGATCAATTTTTTGATTAATCTTCATACTCACCATCCTCCATTATAAAATTTTCAGAAGATTTTACTGCCATTGAAACGATATTTTTAGAATGTGATATTTTATATTGATAATATACCATTGCAATAGCTCCTCCTGTTAAAGCAACTCCTAATATTGACACTTTTAAATATGTAGTCATTATAAATCCGATTATTAACGCAGGAAAAAATTTATGTACAGGTAAAAATCTAGTTAAAATAGCTAAACCCACAGCTGGTAAAATTCCACCAGCTACTTTAAATCCTCCCATTATAGCTTCTGGAATATTTGAAATTACCATATCTATAAATTGTGCTCCAAAACTTAGCATCAAGAAAACTGGTATGGCTCTTGATAAGCCCCATGGAAATATTCCTAATACTACATTTCTTTCAATTGATTTTATATCCATTCTTTCAACAGCTTTGTCCACTCTTTTTTGAAAAAATAAATTTGTGAATCTAGCTAAAATATCTAGTTGTATCATTAATAATCCCACTGGTACTGCTAATCCAATAGCAATTTCAATTCCTGTTCCTGTTGCTACTGCAAACGCTGTTCCTATTATAGCTCCAGTTGTATAATCTGGAATTGAAGTTCCACCTAATGCTCCAACTCCTAAAACTAATAGATGTAGTGTTCCACCTATTATTAATCCTGTTTTTAAATCACCCATTATTAATCCTGCAATTGCTCCAACTAAAACAGGTCTAGTTCCTATTACTTGCGCTGCCAGCTCATCATATATAGCAAAGAATGCTAAAAGTGATAATAAAATAATTTGAATCATTGTTATTTGCATTTTTATCACCTAACCTTTTATTTTCTCTAAAATATTTTCCATTTTTTCCTCTAAATCAGCAGGTACCATTTGAGTCGTAACATCCACTCCCATTTTTATAAGAGTTGATAAATCAATAATATCTTCTTCTTTTAAAAATACTGATGGTCTTACTTGAATCGAACCTTCTCTTTGAGAAATATTTCCAACATTTATTTTTTTCATTTCTAAGCCATTTTCTGCTAGCATTCTTAATTGTCTTGGTGTTTTTGTTAAAACCATAACTTTTTGATCTTTATACTTTCTATTATTTATATTACGAACCGCACTCTCTACTCCTAATATACTTAATTTAACATTAGATGGGGTAGACATCTTTAAAGCATTTTTTTCTAAAGGATTATTTAAGATTTCATCATCTACTACTATTATTCTATCTACTTTTGTTACAAATATCCATTTTGTAACTACTTGTCCATGTATTAGTCTCCCATCTATTCTTATATGTTTTATTTCTTGGTGCATATTAATCCTCCTCTTCTCCTAAAATAGAACTCATTTCTATTTTTTCAATTATTTTTGTATTTTCTATTAAACTTTCAAATAAGTTCTTGCTAACTCCATTGTCCAATAATTCTATTAATAAAATAAGTGAGAGTCCTGTTATTATTATTATGTCTAAATTCATATATTCACCTTTTATTTCTACTAGAGTGTTAAATGGTGTTCCTGCAAAAATATCTGTAACAAATATATATTTTTTCGATTTATTTTCATTTAAAAATTTCAAATATATTTTTTTAAGCTCTTCTTTTGACATCCCATTTAAAAAAGAAATATAAGATACCTCTTCGCCTGTTAACATCTTTAATGTTTCAATAGTTCCTTTAGCATATTCTCCATGAGATGTCGCTATATAAGTAACTTCTTTCATTAGTTATTCCTCCTCAAATAAAATCTCTATAACAGGAACCAAAACATCAGGTTTTTTTACTGGTATTTCAATTATTACAGTTTTTAAGTCTAATTTATCTTTTATATGTAATACTTTTAGCTCATTATCTAAGTTTACTTCAGCTTTTCTATCTTCATTTAATGTCTTAGCTTCAATAACTTTCAATTCAGAATAATCATTTAAAAACTGAGCATATTTTATTCGCTTAGGTATATCTTTTAAAGTTAATGTTCTATATGGCCACGAAAAAACATGAACATATAGCTTATTTTCTTTCATAGTATATCTACAATCCTGTGGAGGATTCAACTCACTTCCTTTAGCACCATATAAAGATAGAGAATGCAATCTCATCCATGCTCCCACTTTTTCTAATATCTCTAAACTTTTATTATCTATTTCTCCTCTTCCATTAGGACCGATATTTAAAAGAAGATTTCCATTGTTTGATACTGTGTCAATTAACATTTTCACTATCATTTCAGGAGTTTTAAAATTATCATTATCTCTATGATAACCCCAACTCCCATTTAACGTTTGACACCCCTCCCAAATTACAATTTCTTCTGAATCACTTTTGTTTCTTTGATACTGTTCATGCGTTCCTACTCCACGTTTTAAATCTAATCTATCATTTATTATTATATTTGGCTGCAAATTAAGAATTAACTTTTCTAAATTCTCAGAATCCCAATCATCTTTTCCTTTTCCTTTTAAATCTCCCCAAACTTTAGACTTATATGAAAAATCAAACCATAAATAATCTATCGTTCCATAATTAGTTAATAATTCTTCAACCTGATTTTTTATATACTGCTGATACTTTTTTATATCTTTTCTTGCTTCTTGTTCATAATTTATTCTACTTCGATCTGGATGGTATCCATCTATTGTAAAATCTTTATGATTCCAGTCTATCAAAGAATAATATAAACCTATTTTTATTCCTTCTTCTCGGAATGCCTCAATAACTTCTTTTAAAATATCTTTTTTATAAGGAGTGTTCGTAACTTTATAGTCTGTGTACTTTGAATCCCACATTATAAATCCATCATGATGCTTTGTTGTAAAAACCATGTACTTAATTCCTGATTTTTTTGCAGTTTGAGCTAAAGCCTTAGGATTAAATAAATCTGGATTAAAATTTTCAAAATATTTTTGATAATTTTTTGCTTCTATTTCTTCCAATGTCATTACCCACTCGTGTCTTGCTGCTAAAGAATATAGTCCAAAATGTATAAACATTCCTAATTTTGAATTTATAAACCAATTTGGATCTCCATATTTTTCAGTCCATTTATAAACCATTTTGTTTCATCCTGATAATTTTAGTTTTTTTTTAAACCATAATTTATTAGTAATATATATACTTTTTTTTATTTATATTGTCAATACTTTTTGGAAATTTTTTTCTTTTAATAAACGAAATATTTTTCGTAAGTAATTGACTTTTTTATAAATCATAAGGTATATTGTAGTAAATAGTATTATTTGGAGGTTTATATGACATTAGAAGAAATTTCTATTTTAACTGGTAGTTCCATCACTACTATCTCAAGAGTTATAAATGATAAACCAGGAGTTAGCAAAGAAAAAAGAGATTTTATAAAGAAGTTTCTTATTGAAAATGGTTTTTATAAAAAAGGTATTTTTACAGATATTTCAAAACAAATTGCAGTTGTAATTCCTGATTTACAAAATCCTTTTTTTGGAGAAATTGTAAAAAGGATTTCAGAAACTTTAAGAGAATCTGATTTTCAAATAATAGTTTTTGATACTGATGAAAATTTTCAGCTCGAAGAAAAAGCTATTGAAACTATTTTAAAAACTAATGTTCAAGGAGTTATAATTTGTGTTACCGATACAATTAACTCTTTAAAAAATCTAGAAAAATTAGAAAATTTAAAAATTCCTTTCGTTATTTTTGATAGAGAACTAGATTTTTATCAAGATGGTGTGTTTTTAGATGATTTCAAAGCTGGTTATCTAGCTACTAAATTTTTAATTGATAAGGGGCATAAAAACATCTCTATACTTCTAGGACCTTTAGGAGTAAAAAATGTTAAAAATAGATACTCTGGATATTTATACGCTTTAAAAAGTAATAATATTGAAATTAATGAAAAATTAGTTTTTGAAGGTAATTTTAAATTGGATAGTGGATTTAACTTTATGAAATATATTGATGAGGAAAATTTAAATACTTCGGCTATTGTATCTTGTAATAATTTCATGACTTTAGGAATTTTAAAATATAAAAACTTATCAAATAAAAATAACATTAAAAATTTAGACTTAATTGGTATTGATAATCCTGATTATTTTGATATTTTAAACTTAAAAATAAATTGTATAAGTCGTCCCATTTCCCAAATGGGAATACTAGCGGCTAACTTAATGTTAAAAAAAATCTATAACTCTGTTGATTATACTGAAAAAATAATTATTCAACCTAAATTAGAAATAAAAATTTAATATATTTAAAATCAAAAGAAAAATATCCTAAAAAAGAAGATTAAATTTATTACAAATTTAATCTTCTAATTTTTTATCTCATATTTATCTCTTTCAAGGTATCAGAAAGATATCCTATCTCTTCTAAAGACATTTTTTTTATTTCATTTTTCAATTTCATACGCTTTTTTATAAAAATATCTCTTTTAAGAGAGTAAAAAAGTGAAAAAA
>JBOFRT010000321.1:0-1343 GCA_051651165.1 Cetobacterium sp. | reverse complement strand
TTTTATCTCCACAATTTTTATAAAGCTCTACAATTTCTTGAGCACTATGATAATTAGGTGATGTATAAAGGGCTCCAAGAATACCACCAGTACTTGTTCCTACTATTAAATCAAAATATTCATGAAGATATACTTTTTGCCCTACCTTTTTTGAAATTTCATTTTCCAAGTATTCACAAATAATAGCTGGAATAATTCCCTTTACTCCACCACCATCAATAGATAAAATTCTAAGTTTTTTCATAAAATTACTATTTAATAATAGGTGCTAAAGCATTTTTAAATTGCCAGTTGTGATATTTATCCCAATCGATACTCCAAGTCATGAATCCCTTAACATTAGAATACCCTCTTCTTTGAACTTCTCTCCAAGCTTCAACAAAAACATTCATGTCATTAATTGCACCAGTTCCAGCAGCTCCAACACCAGATGGTAATCCAATAGCTAAGATTTCCTCTGGAATAGGACCAATAGGGAATAGTTGTGCATATTGTCCTCCCCATGCAGGACCATCGTGTCCTTTAATAAGAGCTTCAGTAAACTCAGGAATGAATCTAGCTTGATTTTTACAATCAATAGCTACTCCACTACCATCAAATGGATAAACACCAGTTCCAGGAGCGTTGTAGTATTGAGGGTGTATTGTTGTTATTAAATGTTTTGTCTTTTTAATTAAATCTACATATAAAGTTCCAAATTGAATATTGATTAAATAAGCAACTTCAGGAGCCATAGAATAGATAAAGTTAGGATCTTTAGCTCTAAAGTATTCAATAATCTCTTTTATTGCATCAACTATATATACAGTTCCATTTTGAGCACTTTGTCCCTCTAAATCAATATCAAATCCATTAAATCCATACTCTTCAATGATATTAATAACACCATTTTTAAATACTTGTTTATCAGCTTCTGACTTTATATGGAATACACCATTTTGTCCACCAATAGCAATAATAACATTATGTCCTTTGGCTTTCATTCTACTAACTTTTTGTTTAAATTGAGCCTTTGTCACTTGACCACTAACCTCTGGATCAAATACAGGTACTAAATGATCTGGAGCTTCAATAAAAGATACAACTATTGTATCGTATTCAGTTGGAGTTTCTTCAAGATCGATATATGATGTAGGACCATTTCCTCCCCATGAAGACCAATAACCAATTAAAGATTTTTTAGAACTTCCTGTTGACTCTTTTATTATTGTAAGTATATTTGTTTGGTAATATGTTATAGTTGAAGCATTTTTTCCAGCAAATACTAATTGAACAGTATTATTTCCAGTTAGCAGTGGCAGTGATGTAACTTCAAGTGAAACATTAACCATAGAAGATCTTCT
>JBOFRT010000320.1:0-2873 GCA_051651165.1 Cetobacterium sp. | reverse complement strand
GTCCAATATCAACATTTGCTTTTTCTAAAAATTCTAGTTGTAACTTTGTTTCTATTCCTTCTGATACAATTTTAAGATTTAAATCCTTTATAAGCCCAATCAAAGCCATATATATATTTGATGCCACTAAATCTCCTTTAGTTCCAATAGCATCTAATATTCCTTTATCAAATTTTACTACATCTAAAGGTAATATCGGCAATAAGCTCACTGTAGAATGACCTGCTGTAAAATCATCCATTGATAAAGAAATATTCATTCTTTTTAATTCGTTTATTTTTTCTAATGTTGTTTTTAAATTTGTTGAAAATATGGATTCAGTTATTTCAATTTCTATATATTCTCCTGAAATTTTATTTTCTTTTAATAAAGTTTTTATTACTGAAACAACATCATCTCTTTCTAAGGATTTCATTGATAAATTAAAAGACATTTTGAAATTTTCATCTATTAATTTATTAGTTTTTAATTTTTTTACAAACACCATACTATCATTAGCTATTTTATAGTCTATTAAATGTATTAAATTTATTTCTTCAGCAATTGATATGAACTCTACCGGAGAGATAAAACCTAACTTTTCATCTTTCCATCTAGCTAGAGCTTCTGCTCCAATAATCTTTTTATCTTTTATATTAAACTTAGGTTGATATACGCCATATAATCCTTTTAAATTATTATTTCTTAAAAGATACTTTATTGAATATTCTCTTTCTTTTTTTTCTATTAAATCCTCTGTTGCTTCAATATAATAAAAATTATTTTTTTTCTTTACCTCTTCCATAGCCATATATGCGTATTTAAAAGAAGTCTCTAAATCCTTATTATAGTTTTTATAGAATCCAATACTTAATTCTAACTGATAATTTACTTTTAAAGAATATATTTCATTTTTTAATTGTTCTAATCTTTCAATCAAAAACTCTTCCTTACTAAAAATATAAAACTCATCTCCTGAAACTCTATATAAATTTTGATTTTTAAATATTCTTTTTAACTTATCTGCTACTATTCTTAAAATATCGTCTCCTGAACTTTGTCCATACTTATCATTTATTTCTTTAAAATTATTAATATCTATGACTACTGCATATCCTCGTATTTCTTTTTTGTCAGCAATATAGTTTAAAAATTCAACTCTATTTGGGAGAGATGTAATCAAATCTTTTTTTAACTCTCTTGTCATTTTGTGATTTAAAAGCATCTTATATATAGAAACCATTCCAAATATTATTGATATTGTTAATAATAAATATAGTACTTTATTTGTTAGTTGAAATCTCTGATATTCATTAAAAGCTTCTTGCTTTTTCATTATATCAGCTTCTTCTTCTATTCTTTTTAAACTCAAACCATTTTTAATCCCTTTATTTATTATCTCTTTTAATAATTCATCACTTTTATATAGTCCTAAAGATATTGGAATTTTCATAAATTCATCAACTTTAAATTTACTTGTATCCATTTTATTAATATCAAATAAAAAAGCTGCATTTATTGTATAGTTATTTAAAGCTTTTTCTAATTCATCATAATTTTTATAAAATAAAATATCATCTTTTAAATAGTATTCTTGTACAAAACTTTCTTCTATTGATCCCTTAACAACACCTATTTTTGTATTATGAGAGAAAAAACTAGATACTTTATATAAAGTTGGATTATATATTGGTTCTGTAAAAATAATATCTTCGCTCCACTCTTTATTTTCTGGAAGAGGGACTATTCTAATTTTTTTCTTTAAAAAATTATTATATATATTATCCCAATTACTATTTCTATCATTTATTATTTTAAAATCTATACCTGTTCTTTTAGAAAACCTTTCTATAAAAAATGGAATAACCCCTACAAATTTTTTTAAATCTTTTGAATAATAACTTAATGTATTATTAGGTTCTAAAGCTATAGTTATTTGTGATAGGCTTTCTAAGTATTCTCTCTCCTCTAGAGTTAATGACTTTAAAAATTTATTTTTATATATTACATTAGATTGTTTTTCCAAATATTTAGCAATATCTCCTTGATATTTCTCTAAAAGTGAATTATTCACTATCTTTATTAAATCACTAATTTTCTTTTGCATCCCTATCGAGATATCTGGAAGATAACCTATCTTGATAGTATTCTCCCAACCTACAACATTGTACTTAGAAGTTAAAAATATCCCATCATTTTCTAAAAAACTATCATCAACTTCTACTATATTTACTTTAATTTCATTTCCTCTTAAAAATTTTTTTAAATATCCTGTATAAATAGAATTTTTTGTAACATATACGTTTTGATCTTGTAAACTTGTTAAATCTTTTAAGTTATACTTTTTCATATTTGAAGTAGCTAAGTAGATTGAATCATCATATATAGGCAAGGTAAATACACTATTTTCTTTTCTTTCCTCACTTTGAGTTATAGACCCTAAAATATCAATCTCTTTTTTATTATACATTAATAATAATTCATCCCAGCTACCTTTTACTACTCGTATATTTAAATGTAAATAATTTTTGAATAAATCTTCTATTATAGTATTTAACGATTGATTATCTATAATAGTGTTATCAAACTCTGCTACTTTTAATCCTAAAACTAATTCAGTTTCTCTGTAACTTTCTAATATTTTTTCTTCTTCAATATTTTTAGGTATGTAACTAGAAGCTAATAAAATTTGAGTCAAAAGAAAATATAATATAAAAACCTTTAGCATTCATCCTCCTATTTTTTATAGATAGGTTTTTATTATATCAAATCCTACTAAAAGGGTCAATTTAATACTGTGGTTTTTATTGAGGTTTATTTACCAGCTTCCGCCTCCACCTCCACCAGCTCCACCTCCTGATGAACCTCCACCCATAGATGAACTTCCACCTCCA
>JBOFRT010000319.1:0-4130 GCA_051651165.1 Cetobacterium sp. | reverse complement strand
TAAATTCTGTTTTTGCTAATTGTGATCCAAATTGTAAAACTACTTTCCTAATTCTTTCCTTCATAACATTGTCATATATTTCTAACATATATGGAGTTCTTGCTGTTACCCATTCTCCATGTTCTGAAGATGCTTCCTTAGAAAGATTTCTATTTTTATCAGACCACTCTGTTAATGTTAAGTTTGGAGGCATTTTTAGAGCATGGGCAATTGCTTTAAAGAATTGTTCTTTCTTAGTCATTCTCTCCTCCATTCATTTCAAGGAAACCTTTTAATTGACCTATTGCTTTTTTAAGATGTCGCTCTATAGTTTTTTCTTTTTCTCCTGTTGTTTCACACTTTTTTAAATCTACAACAATTTTCTTAGGAAGCGACATTATCTTTGATTTAAAGTTAAAAAGCATTGTTGATACCGCTTCTGTTGCTTCCTCCATTGAAATATACTCTCCCTCAATTATTTTTAGTCTAGCTTTATTTAAATCGACCTTACTTTGCTTGTACTCTTTCTCTGCTTCAAGTAAAATATCCTTAGTATCAAGATTTTTTACTTTTGAAACATAAATTTCAATTACTTGAATTAGATCATAAACTCCAGGTGATACTTTAGCATCCTTATAATTTTCTCTAATTGTCCTCTCTGATATTTTAAATAATCTTGATATCTGATTTTCTGTAGCTTCAATTTTCATATATATCTCCTATTTTCTAATTCTTTTGGCCTTATATATCTAAAAAAAATTTTGGCAACTGACTTTAAAATTTTTTGAAACTCGGGAACTTTCGGGCGTCTCGCCCACCCGCAAGCTCTTGCAATTCCCCTGGGAGGACCCATGATTTAATATTTTAATTTAATACTACTATCATCACTATTACTTAATAGTTGCTTCTTAAAGGCTTCATACTTTGCTAACTTAATCTTATAGTCTATTTCTTCCTCTGGATTCATTATTGAATACAACTCTTTAGCAAACTCATAGTTCTCTCTATGAGCTGTTATCCTATTCTTTAAGGCCTCTTCTTTTGCTTTGGTTGTTGGTCTTTCCTTCTTTCTCTCTAACTCAATCAAGTATGCTAGAGTTGATTTATGGAGATTCTTATAATGTCCTTTTACTTCTTCTCTTTCAGTTATGTGATTCTCTATATCTTTTTCTACTTCTTTGATATAAAGTATTGAGGCATTAATTCCCTTCTCCCATTTCTCTTTACTAGATAAATTTCTTAATGTGCCATAAGATAATTTATATTCGTAAGCTAATTCTTTTAAATCTTCTCCATATTCAAACCTTTTTCTTATCTCACTCTTTATTTTAGTAGAAACCTTATTTATCATTCTTATGACACACCTCCTATGAAAAGAATAAGTTAAGTAATAAAAATGTCATTTATGTTGCCTATTAGTTAATAAGGAAAAATAGACTAAGTTATCTAAGATATTTCTAGTTATAACCTCTCTATTTTCAAACTCTTTTATGCTATTTTTACTCTCTATAAACTTAACCACTAATTGAAATCAATGGTTAAAAATAAATTCCATCAAATAATTTAACTTTTCTAAATTATTATGATTGGAAAAACTTTTAGTTATTGTTTTGGTTTCTCTTGTTTTGTGTGGCTTATCATACTTATCAACAAGCTCAATTAAGAAGCTATAATCAAATATCCAGCACTTTTCTTCCAGATATCTATAAACTCCTCTTTTCTCTTTCTTTCCTAACTCTTTTCCTAATTTATTAGCTTTCTTAAAAGCTATAAACTCTCTCTCTAGATTAACCTTTAAGTTTCTCTCCAAATGATGGATACCTTTTTCTATTAATTTAGTTCTTGTATTATGAATAAAAATCTCATCTATCAAAGAGAAGTTAGTTAATATTGTATTTAAACTATTATTTAACTCTTTACTCTTTGCAAAATATGAGAATGTTTTATTTAAAAATCTCCATTCAAGTCTTGTTATATCTAACTCTACATCTAACTTTTTAGATTCTTCTGTTTTATCATAAGCAGTTACAAGTGAAGAGCTATAGTTCCCTAATAAGGTTTCATCTTGAAACATTGAACGATAACTTTTATTTCCTGTATATCTACTAATTTTCTTCAGATGTGGAGTTGATACAAATATCAGCTCTAAGGCTTCTTTAAGTTCTAAGAATGGCTTATTCATATTCAAATTTATCTCTATATCTTTTATCTTTGCTTCAGATAAATTAATATCTATCCCTTTTTGCTTTAAGTCCTCTATAAGAACTAAAAGAGCTTGTTTAAGTTCATCTACTCTTGAGTTATATACATTGTGATCATTTAAAATTCTATTAGGATTTAATCTTAAGTTTTTAAAATTAGTCTCCTTTCCATCTGCATATAATCTTGTTGTACTATCTAAGGTATAACTTGGTTCATCTAATAAGAACTTCTCTTGATAAAACTCTTCAGTTACTCTTTCACTTATATAAAGATTACTGTTATAGCTTATTTCAAAGTTATATAAAGTTAACCAATCTATACCTATTCTAAATATCTTACTGGCATCTAAATTCACATTTATATACCTCCATTCTGCCAACCCCTTTCCCGAACCTTCCTGTAGTTTACACATTGGTTCATCCATATTTTTACTAACTAAAATGTACCAATTACTTGATACACTTTAATCAGCAACCTATTTTTATAGGTTACTAATAATCTCAGAATAAGAAATTTCTTTACCATCTCTTATTAAAATTACATCTTCTTTTCCTAAGTTTATATATCTTTTTACGATTACATCTACATATCTTGGGTCTAACTCCAATGACCTATTTTTTCTTTCTAACTGGTCACAAGCCATCATAGTTGAACCTGAACCTCCAAATAAATCTAAAACTACATCTCCTTTTTTAGAACTATTTATAATTGCTCTTCCAGGAACTTCTACTGGTTTAGTTGTAGGATGAAGCTCTGATTTCTTAGGTCTTGGAATATCCCAAACATCACATTGTTTCCTATCTTCCAATGGATGAAGTCTTGGTGCTCCTTCTAACCATCCATACCAAATAGGCTCATATTTTGTATGATAATCTTTCCTTGAAAGAACTAATAAATCTTTATTCCAGATAATTGTTGATGACCAGTGGTAATTGTTCTGAGCTAATGTTAACATCATATTTCCCCACTCTTGTGCTGACATAACAACATAAGTTGGACAACCTTTCTTTGAGAACTCAGCCATTCTTGAAAATACATCAAACATAAATTTTTTAAAATCCTCTGTTCCCATGAAATCGTTTAATATTGTTCTTGGTTTATATCCTTGAGGATTATCCTCTTTTACTCCTCCATAATTTACATTCCAAGGTGGGTCTGTAAATACTAAATTAGCTTTATCTGTTAACATAACCTTTGTGACATCTTCAACTTTTGTACTATCTCCACAAAGTAATCTATGACTACCTAGCATATATAAGTCTCCAAGTTTGCTGTATGGTTCTTTTTCTAAATCTACTTCTGGTGGATCATCTTCTTTAAACTCATCAATTTCAACTTCTAAACTTCCAATGTTTAAATCTTTTAGTTCTTCTATTTCAAAGCCAGTTAAAGATAAGTCTTTTTCATTAATTTCTATCTCTTTTAACTCTAGTTTTAACTTTTCCAAGTTAAATCCAGTATTCATAGTTAATTTGTTGTGAGCTATTATATATTGTTTTTTCTGTATCTCACTTAAGTGATCTAATCTTATTACCTCTACTTCTTCAACTCCTAATTGTTGAAGTGCAATATACCTTCCGTGACCTTCTATAATCACATTGTTTTCATCTACTCCTATTGGATCATTAAAACCAAACTCTTTTATACTTCCTTTTATTTGGTCTATCTGTTCTTGAGGATGCTCTTTAGCATTATTTATATATGGTGTTATTTCGCTTAGTTTTAATTTTTCTATTTTCATATGACCTCTCAAAGCTCATTTTTATCTATATACTCTAGTATCTCAATTATTGCATTTGAAACTTTTTCAATAGATTTCTCTAGGTAATCTTTATTCTTAATATTATCTAAAAAGAATGGTTCTATTAGTATTGCTACTGGTTTAGTTTTATTAAGGATTGAACCTCCTCTATCTTCTGGTTTAGTTGGTTTTATTCCTCTATCTGGTA
>JBOFRT010000318.1:0-1521 GCA_051651165.1 Cetobacterium sp. | reverse complement strand
ATATGCACTAACAATAACGAATATTTTATTAGGTCCAAAAATAGCTGCACAACTTGCAAAATCATTTGAAAAAACTAATTCACCATTTTCTGTGATGAAATCACATTGGGTAATAAAGTTATCAGCTAAAATAGCTTCTCGGTCTTTTTTATAATCAAATATTGCACATCCTTTTTCCTTTAGTGGAGAAGATAACTCTAGAAGATTTAAAAAAGGTGTTTCATCAAGAACTAAAGATTCAGATGGTAATATTTTAGATGTTAAAAAATCTTTAACATTATCCAAATGATCTATAAAAATAGCATCATACTCCTTAGAAAGTAGTACTTTTGTGATGTTTTCAGCTTTTTTATTATAAAACCATTTTATATTTTGATCCACTAGTAACCCACCTCTTCGTTTATGATTATAATAGTTATTGGATTTCCAACTCTTTTACCAGATTTAATTACAGATGTAAAGTTACAAATTCTTTGCTTTGTTTGACAATCTTCACAAACTCCAGATATATTGCATGGTGTTTTGTGGTTAATTCTCTTAGAGTTTAAAGGTCCAACAAACTCTTTAATTCTATTCATTCCCTCTTGCCAAGTATCAACAAGCTTATTTATTCCACAAACAACAATAACATTTTTAGGACCCCAAAGCAAACTAGCAACTCTATTACCACCAGAATCTGTTTGAATAAGTTCTCCATTTTTGCTAATAGCATTTGTACTAGTTAGAAAATAGTCTGCTAAAAGTCCTTCTCTCATACATTGAAGGGTACTAGGCCAATCGGGCTGATTATATCTATCAAAGAGATGGTATTCACCATCTCTAAAGGTATCTATAATATCAAGTTGGTTAATTGTAACTGAGCCTCCTAGAGCTATAGAAGAGTGAAGAGGAATTAAATTAAGAATAATCTCTTTTGCTTCTTCAAGATTTTCAGCATAGATAGGATTATAATTTTTTTCACTTAAAGTATCCATTAAATCTTTAATTATATTTTTATTCATTTTAATTCTCCTTAGGTATTAAAGTAAAGTTTTCAGTAGCTCCATCTTTTAAATTAGATACAGTAATAGTAGTGATGTTTTTATTTACTACTGTGTTGATATTATTATTTATATTTTCTAATTTAAATTTACCTTTTACACTGAAAATAATCTCAGAATTTTTATGAGTAGGATCACTTACTGATATAAAAAGTTTACTTTTAGTATCTATAGCTAAGATTGATGCTGGAGTTTTACTAGAGAAAATTCCAACTTCTTTATCAGAAGAATCATCCCAAAAGTTAATAGCAGTGATATTTTTAAAGTTTATTCCATGGGCAAAGCTATTTTGACTTAAAATATTGATGTCTTTAGTATTAAAGTTTTCAATATTTTTTAAATTAGTTTCAGGAATTATAGCATATAAATAACTACTATCCTCAGGATTAGATCCGTGATTAATAAATGATTTAATGAAATTTTTAGAGATTTCAGTTTTGTCTTTATCCCAATTTCCCACTCTTTTTTCTGTAGTCGTTTT
>JBOFRT010000317.1:0-1316 GCA_051651165.1 Cetobacterium sp. | reverse complement strand
GAAATCGGTTTAAATCCAATTTCACTATAGAAGTTTTTTAAATACTCTTGAGCACCAATAGTAATTTTTGTAGTATTGAAATTATTTAAAATATACTCAACACCTTTTGTGACAATAATTTTAGCATATCCTTTACCTCTAGCATCTGGAGAAACTAAAACTCTTCCTAGAGAAGCATCTTCATATGAAACTCCAGGTTGTAAAGCTCTTAAGTAAGCCTTTATTTTTCCATTCTCTTTTATGATTATATGACTTGATGTTAAATCTTTTCCATCAATATCATTATATATACATTTTTGTTCTACAACAAAAACTTCAGATCTTAACTTTAAAATTTCATAAAGTTCCTCTAGTGTTAATTCATTGAATTTTTTACATATTACCATAATTAATACCTCCTAATAATCCCTTTTTTCATATTTTCCCACTCTTTTTCAATATTAATTCTCATTTTATAAAGAACTTTAAGTGTAATTTCAATTTCATCTTGAGTAATATTTTCAGTTATAACCTCAGTAGAATATTCCTCTTCTCTTTGGAGAAAAGGATAAAGTTTTGCTCCTTTTTCAGTACAATAAAGTTTTAACTCTTTTTTGTTATGCTCATCTTTTTCTTTTTTTACTAATCCATGTTCAACTAGTTTTTTAATAGATTTAGCTGCAGTAGATCTATCAACCTTTAAGAGTGATGCAACTTTATCCTGAATTATTCCAGGATTTTCATAAATTCTTACAAGATATAGATATTGACCTTTTGAAAGATTAATCTCTTTAAATTCAATATCACTAATAGTTGCACAACATCGACTAATCATTCCTATTTCTCTTAGGATTTCTTTCATATAACTCACCTTTAAAAATATATTTAGATAAGTATATAATAAAAATGTGGAAAATTCAACAAAAAATAAAAAAATCATGTACTTTTTTGAAGGATTCGTGTATAAAAAAATAAATATTAATATTTTTATAGTAGCATATAATGTAAAAAATTAATTTGATTATTAAAAAAGGAGATAGAGTATGAAAAAGATAAATAGAATTTTATTAATATTTTTTATTTTAACAGGGTGTGCTGCAACATCATATGAGGGACAACAAACAAAAGGAAATGGATTAGATATGAATTTAGTGGCTAATACAATATTAGCTACGGCATTATATAATGGATCAAACAATAACTCTTTTAACCATGATTTTGAACGTAATTTTAATAATAATTTTGGAAGTTCAAGTAGTAGCAGTTTTGGACATATGGGCAGTGGGTTTAGTAATGAAATATATGGAAAAAATAAAACAATTACAGAAACTCATAAA
>JBOFRT010000316.1:0-1353 GCA_051651165.1 Cetobacterium sp. | reverse complement strand
TAAAAGCTGAAACTCCAAAAGTTGAACCTGAAAAAGGAGAGTTACTATTTAAAAAGGAAATTTTAGAAGGAGAAAATTATACTCAAGGTGGAACAATAAAATATAAACTTACGATAACAAATACAAGCTCGACATATATCAATGATGTGAATTTTAAAGATGAGATATCACTTATAAAAGCAAAATCATTAAGTGAAAATTTATTAACTGCCTTTGCTTCTTTTGAAGTAACAAGAAGCGATAATAACACAGGAACAACATATACTCAAGTAGGAACGTTAACGAACCAAGATATTATAACAACTATAGATTTATCTCCAAAAGATGTTGTTACATATACAGTAACAGCAGTGGTAAATGAAAATATTGTAGGAGATATTTTAAATACGGGTTATGTTCAATATAATGGACCAACAGGTGTTGTTAGACTAGAGGAAAAAGTTATTTCTAAAAATACTCCAGCAGATATAACTTTAAGAAAAAGTCCTTTAGCCCTAAACTATATACCTGGAGGAGAGATAGGATTTAAAATAGAAATTGAAAATAAATCTTTAAGTAGTGTAGCTAATAATGTAACTATTAAAGATATGATCAGTACTATTTTAGCAAATAAAGTTGGAGGAGGAACAGCTCCAGCTTTTGCCCCAGGATGGACTATAACAACAACAATTGAAGGGGATACAGTAAATACAGATATATCAGGACTTACTGCATTAGGAGCAGGAAGAGATATAGAGGATGTTTTAATAGACTTAGGTAAAAATACAAAGGTAATAATAGAAATAAAAGGTTTTGCAGCAAGTAATGTATATGGAAAAATATTAAATATAGTATCTTTTGATTATCCAGAGGGTCCACAAAGTGATAAAAAGGATGCAACTATTGAAAATAGCTCATCAACTGCAACCTTGGTAAAGGACGTAAATAAAGTTCAATATAATTCTGGAGAAGAGTTAGAGTATACAATTACAGTTAAAAATACAGGAAAAGCTATAATACCAAACTTTATATTAACAGATGAAATTGGAAAAGTTCAAGGAGAAATTTCAGGTAGTAATGTACCAGTGGACTTTGCCTTTAGTTCTTGGGAGAGAGTTAGTCTAAATATACCAGGAACAAGTTCATTAATAGAAGAGCTAGTAATGAATTCTACAGGTGGAGATACATATACTGCAAAGCTTGATTTAGCACCTGGAGATGAAGTTGTTTTAGTACTATCGGCTATTACTAAAACTAATGTTTTTGGTGAATTAAAAAATATAGCAAAAGCTAAATATAATACTATTGAAAATAATACACCAATTGAGAAAGAATTATTAGATGATGCAGTATCAACTGGAAAAATAGGTCTAT
>JBOFRT010000315.1:0-1243 GCA_051651165.1 Cetobacterium sp. | reverse complement strand
ATGCGAATAAACACCCTATAATAAAAACTTCAAAATACATTTGTCTATAACCCATCCATAATGGACCTAGAAAAAAGGCACACAAATTAATCTTATTTTTTAAATCTTTAAAAGAATTTAGATAGTTTTCTCCTTTTTTGTCAATATATTTTAAAACAATTTCCTCATTTTTTTCTAAAAACTCTTTATTTTTTGAATCAAGCTTTATTAAATTATCCATGTCTAATTCCTCCCTAAGATTAAAAGTAAATTTTATTCCATGATTTTTTATTATATAATTTATTCCGATCATTAACAATGCCTTGAACTTGACAACTATTTGTAAAAATTCGTCATCGTTCTTACTTAATTAAATATAAATAAGACATCCTACATAATATTCAAAGTTCTATATCCTATTCTTTATAATCCTTATCTAATTTTTCTATATTAAAAACTTTTAATAGATAACCTTCTATTAATGCCCAAGATTATTCTATAGAAAGAGATTTTCAATATCTATACCCATCTATTTCTATTCTTAAATTTTTAGAAATTAAGAGGGGTGTAGCTAAATCTATTTTTTCAGAAATATTGCAAATTTTAATTAATTCTTTTTGAGTTAATTTCTTTTAATTTGTACTACTTTTTCATTTTTTTTGAATTACAAAATAGTTTGTATTCATTAACCTTCTTTTGTATTTAATAAAATTGGGATAGAACTCAATCTATCCCAATTTATTTTATAGCTTAAAAATTAATTTTATTACGTTTAAATACATATAAATATCTAACAATTATAATCTTCTTGTTTTGAATTCTATCATCTATATGAACTTTTTCTACAAATGATTCTGCTCACATTTATTTAAAATATACAAATAAACAAATCCTAAAGGTGTAAAAATCCATGTTCCAAGAAATAAGCACATATTATTGATGAAAAAATTAATAAAATACCCCTATTTATTAGTTTTTTCTTATTCTATTTAAAACTTGTATCCTATACCAACAGTTACATTTACATTTCTATTGTAATCTTTAGCAAATTCTACACTCACTCCTGCTGTATAGATCATTCCATTCATTTGTTCTAACTCTAAGTTATAACTAACTTTTTCAGACGTCTTAGGAAGTTCTACTCCTTGAATATCAAACTTCTTTCCATCTTTTTCTTTTCCTAGTATATATCCATTTAACTCTTTTGATTTATCTCCAATCGTATTTATTACTCCTAAAGATAAAATGTTTTTTAATTTTCCAT
>JBOFRT010000314.1:0-5001 GCA_051651165.1 Cetobacterium sp. | reverse complement strand
TTTCCTGTGATAAGTAATTCTAAAAGAGAGTCATACTCTTTAGATTATGAATATAAATTTAGTGATTCATTTACACTTTTAAATACATTTTATTATCAAAATTATAAAAGAGATTTTACAGAAAACTCTTTTATGAATTATGAGATTCCAAAACTAGGACATATGCCATTTGACATTATAGGAGAGAATTTACCAGCGTCAATGAATGGTAGATTTAAAGAGGATACAAAAGGGTTTAAAACAAGAGGAAAGTATACGTATGAAAAGGGTGAGCTTGTTCTAGGTTATGATTATAGTTATACAAAACTTTTAAGAGATAGCAAAATTCGAGCTAATGGAGAATTTTTTCCAAGATTAAGACCAAATACTAAAATAAAAGGTGACGTAAGTATAGATCTTAGAAATGATATTTTTAAAGAGACAAATGCTATTTATGGTCTTAATAGATATAGTTTAGGAGAGCGGTGGGAACTTATTTTAGGAGCTAGATATGAGCATTCAAGATTTGGTGGAAGCAGAGAGAGTGAAACAGAGATAATTTCTATGAGTAAAATTCATGAGTATAAAAGTATTGAAGATGAAAAGAAAAGTGATAACTACGCTTTTGAAATAGGAACAAACTATAAATATAGTGAATCAGGAACTTTTTATACAAGATATGAGAGAGGATTTACATCACCTCTTCCTGGACAGATAACAGATAAAGTCAATATGACATACATTTCAAATGATTTAAAATCTGAAACGTCAGATAACTTTGAGATGGGAGTAAGGGATTTTTTAGGAGATACCTTTATAAATTTATCGTTATTTTTATCATTCACTAATGATGAGATAATGTTGATTCAGAAAAATGCTCACAATCCGGCGATAAAAGAGTGGCAGTATAAGAATTTAAATGAAGTTAGAAAATTTGGAGGAGAACTTTATTTAGAACAGTATTTTGGTAAAATAACAACGTATGAATCTTTTTCTTATGTAAATACTGAGATAACGAAAGGGATGTACAGTGGAGAAGAGTTACCTATGGTGCCAAAAGGAAAACTTATTTTAGGAGCTGGGTATGAAGTTACTGATAAAATAAAATTAAATGCAAACTTTAATTTTATTGGAAGTTACTTAGTTAAAGAGTATGGAAAAGATAACAATACAATAGATACAAAGGTTAGCAGCTATAATTACACAGATCTTATGGTTACATATGAAATAACAGAGATATTTAATGTAAGTTTTGGGGTAAATAATATATTTAACCAAAAATATAATTATGAGGAGACAACTCTCACAGCGGTACCAGCACCAGGAATAAACTATTTTATTTCAGGAAAATTACATATTTAAATAAAAAAGGCTAAGAAGAAATTGCTCTACTTAGCTTTTTTTTCTATCAAGATAACGATTAAATAAGATTTTATTTACTAAATAGCTGGCTTCAAAATAGTCTAGATAATCAAGAATAATAAGTTTATCTTTTAATGGAACTAAATTAGTAGGGAGAGTAGTAGTGTCAGAATAAAAAGAATAAATAATAAAATCATAAGATTCTAGAACGTTAGTACTAAAAAAATCGAGCATATATATTGATAAAATATCTATATTTTTAAATTTAAAATTTTTACTTAGTTTAGTTTTTATATTACTACCTATCCAATTGTTGTTACTGTAATCTAAAATAAGAATCTTTTTATTAATTAAAATTTTTAAGTATGTGTTAAAAATTAAATTATATAAAAAATGAGCTAAAATATAAAAATCTTGAGGTAAAATTTTATAGTGATGCTTAATTGAATATTCTTTAAGTACATCAACTAATAGTTCAGGAAACTTAAATCTTTCTTTAGGGATTTTATGATAGTTATATATGTCATACTCATAATTAAATTTAGAAATATCTAAAAGGGTTAAAAACTCAACTTTATCAAAAGTACTAAATTTTAAATTAAACAGATCTTCTAGATCGATAATAATAGAAGGAGTATTTTTTTTTACTTCTAAAAATAAAAGTTTTTTTTGAAGAAGAATTAAAGAGATAACTATAAAATCTATATTATTAAGCATAACTTCATTATTATCTAAAAGTTTTGATGTTAAAAGTTTATTAAGGGTTTTAATATAAAGTTTTTCTATCTGTTTAAATTTTTTAAGAAAGACAAGACTATTTTTGAATATAGTATTATTATTTTTGTTTAGTGTTAAAAAAATGAAAATAGCTTTTAGTGTATTGGCTCCATATAGATCAATTTCAATATGAAAATATCTTAGAATCTCAACAGAAAGTTTTTTAAACTCATAATCAAGATTAGGAGGGATATGTTTATCATAATAATCTTTAATTGTGGGATTAATAAGATTTTCATAAATATTATAAACTAATTGATTAGATTCTTTTTTTACTAAAAATTTTAAAATAGTTTTAATAGAAAAAATATAAATATCTCGAGCTTCTCCCTTTAAATAAAGTCCTTTCCAAGGAATGGAGTCAAGAGTTAAATTATAGTTTAATAATTTATTTTTTAAAGTTTTAATATCAGAAGATAAGGTATTTCTAGTGACATCAAAGTATTTTGCAACTGAACATAGTTTTATTTTTTTTTCAAAAGCTAGAATTATTAAAAAATAGTTTATTCTTTCCTTAGATGAAAGAACAGGAAAGTTATTTAAAGATTTATTAGGTTTTTTATTAGAAATTAGATGTAGACTATAAACAGTATCTTTTTTAGAGATATGACCATAATTAAAACTAACTAAAAAATTATTTAATCTATTTAAACTAGTTTTTATATTTACCTCACTTTCACTATAAATTTTGACTATTTCATTCAGTGTGATTTTTTTATTAGCTATTAATATTTTAAAAATATGAATATCTATATTTTTTAATTTCACTTAGTAAATTTCCTCCTTAATTATACAAAAAATAGAATACTAATCTAAATATAATACTAGTAAATAAGAATGATGTCTACTAAAAAAAATAATATATATGCACAATTAATTTTTTTATTTTTTTAAAAAAATTGGTATTACTCAACAGAAGTAATAGTGTTAAAATAGAAATATTCTAAATTTAGAGTTTAATTGGAGGGACAATTGGGTAATATTATTCATAAGAAATATCAAAAGTTGGTATCGTATATTTTAGAGTTTTTTATAAGGTTATATGATAAAGATACCTGGTTACATATCAAAAGAATAAAATTATATTCAAAAGAAATTGCTCTTGAATTAGAGTGCCCAATTAGTTTCATTTCAGAAATATCATTAGTTTCATCGCTACATGATTTAGGAAAAATATTTATATCTAAAAAAATATTAAATAAAAATGGAAAGTTAACTAAAGAAGAGTTTAATCAAATGAAGAAACACTCTTTATACGGGGAAAAAATATTGTTATATTTAGGTTTTGGAAAAGTAGCTAAAAATATAGCTTTATATCATCATGAACATTTTGATGGAAATGGATATCCTAATGGATTAAAAGGTGATTTGATTCCTCTTGAAGCAAAGATAGTTACTTTAGTAGATGTTTACGATGCTTTAAGGCAAAAGCGTTGCTATAAAAACTCTTTTTCTCATGAAAAAGCTATTGAAATTATTAAAAGTCAAGAGGGAAAGCAATTTGAAAGAATAGTTGTTAAAGCTTTTTTAAAAAATAATAGAAAATTTAATGAAATTTTTGAGAAAATGTCATTAGAAGGAGAAAAGAATTATAATAGATTAAAAATTATAGAAAAAATAAAGGTGTTTGCTAAATGAAGTTATCAAAAGGTAATATGAAGTTATTAAAATTTATAAACGAAAATCCAGGAGTAACTCAATTAGAGATTGCTCAAGAGATGGGAATGTCTAAAGGAAGCATTTCAGTTTTTGTAAAAAAAGCAAAAGAAAATAGCTACATTTTAGAAATAAAAAAAGAACAAAGAATCAAAATTCATCCGACTAAACTAGGAAAAGATATAGTTTTGGAAAATACTTTAAAAAATTTAGCGGGTATATGTTAAATATACCCGCTACTTTTTTATAATTTAAAAAATCTCTTAACTTTTTCTATAAAGCTAGTTTTGATTTTTCTGTTTTTATCTTTTAATTTTTCATCAAACTCTTTAAGTAAAGTCTTTTGTTCCTCATCTAAATCAATAGGAACCTCAATCACTATTTCAGCATAATGGTTTCCTTTTTTCTTAGTTTTAGGATTGAAAATACCATATTCTCTTAAAGCAAAACGTTTTCCACTTTGAGTTCCAGCAGGTATCTTAATTTTTTTATTTCCACTCAAAGTTGGAACTTCCACTTCGCCACCAAGGGCAGCAGTGTAATAGCTAATAGGAACTTTACATATAACATCATACCCATCCCTTACAAAAAGATCATCAGGTTTAATTTTTATATGTATGTAAAGGTCACCATGTGATCCTCCACTTGTACTAGCGTTACCAAATTTAGCTAATTTTAATTTTTGACCGTCAGCTATACCAGCAGGTATTTTGAATTTTTTCTCTACCTCTTCAGGTGCACCATTTTTTCCAGTACGAGCATAACGAATAGTTTTTTCTCCACCTTTAGCAGACTCTTCTAAAGATATTTCAATCTCCATAGATAGATCTCCACCAGGTTGAGGGCCTCTTTTCTTAGCTCCTCTACCACCGAAGAAAGATCCAAAGATATCTCCTAAATCTTCATCACCTCCTCCACCTCCAAATTCATTGAAGTTAAAATTGAAATTACCAAAGTTAAAGTCTTGATAGTTTTGTCCACCACCATATTGACCATAACCTTGAGAACTACTAGGACCACCTTGTTCAAAAGCAGCATGACCAAAATTATCGTATTGAGTTCTTTTTTCTGGATCAGATAGTATTTGATAAGCTTCGTTTACCTCTTTAAACTTTTTTTCAGCTGTAGCTTTTTCAGCTTCACTTGAAGAACTAAATTTGTCAGGGTGATATTTTCGAGCTTGTTTTCTATAAGCCTTTTTTATCTCAGCCTCACTGGCATTTTTGT
>JBOFRT010000313.1:0-1181 GCA_051651165.1 Cetobacterium sp. | reverse complement strand
TTGAGTTTAATGTTATTTAAAGTATTTAGATTTAAATTATTATTAAATTTAATTCCATAATATTTTGATATTTCAAAAAGCTTTGGCCATCTATTTCTACCATGAGAATTTTTTATTCCTACAGTGCTAACATTTGTCAGCATAGTACAGAATTGAATTTTAGCTCCTAAATTTAATAAATGGTTATAAAGTCTAGTGTTGTATGAAACAAAATGTGATGTATCTTTAGAAAAAATTTTAAATTCTTGTAAATTATTAGTGTTTTTAAGTTCTTCTAAATAGATTATCTCTCCTGTTTTTAAATTAAACCCAATCTTAATAGCACTGATATAAAGAACATCTGAGGTTATATCTATATTATTATTACTCAAAGAAAAAAATATTATTTTCTTATAGTTTTTAGAAAGTTCTAATTCTTCTTGTTTTGTAGAAGATAAAGTTTTACTAGTCACTTTTTTTGATGTTGATATAGTTTTTTGATTATTTTGACTTTTAATATTTGATTTAAATTTTGAATTTTTTATATGAAAGAAAACTACTACTATGATAATAATTATAAAAATAATATACAGCATTTATAATCTTAAACTCTAGTTAGCTTTAATTTTAATAAGCTATCAGTAGAATTTTCAAAATTTATAGATTTTAATTTAAAATCTAATGCTTCTAATTTTGGTAGTAGTTCTTTTGTTATTTTTTCACATAATTCACTTTCTGATAAATACTCTCTTTTATTTAAGTCGTTCAAATAAATCCCTCCCGAAAAAATTATATATGTATATTTTATACTAATTTGTAGAAAAAATGAAGTTAAAATTTAAAAAAATTATATTTGCAAATTACGAAAGAAAAATAGGTAACAAGTTTCAAATAGTTAAAAAATAAAAAAATGATACAATTAATTGATCAGAATAATAATATATAAGGATGGTTTTAAAAATGAATAATTTATCAAAAAATATTTACCTCACATTATTAGTAATTGGAATAATTTTTAGTTTAATTGGAGTGTTTGGCGTCTTTAATCCTTTAATGTTTTCTATTTATTTAATTGAAATTTTAGCTATATTTTTCTTTATGAATGGAGTTAAGAATTTAGTAAAAGGAATTCAGTTAATCAAAAATCCAAATGTTCATTGGAGTTTATTTATACTTTTAAGTATTTTAGAAATTATAGCAGC
>JBOFRT010000312.1:0-1091 GCA_051651165.1 Cetobacterium sp. | reverse complement strand
AGTGGATAGTGAAAAGATAAATGAAATAACAGAAAGAATGGCCAGTAGAATATCTTTTAATACTGAGATAGGAAGTTTTGCAAGAGATATATTAAGGGCTGTAGCAGTTGAAATGGCTATGGAAGAAAATTTATATAGTGATGATTTAAATACTAGATTTATTGATACAGCTACAGGAATAGATTTAGATATGTGTGTTAGAGATAAGGGGAAAGAAAGAATAGAAGCTGTATCAGCTACAGGAGAAATTAAAATAATTGGAGCTAATGGAACTGTAATAAAAAAAGGAACTATAGTAACAAGTTCATCTAATGAATATAGAACAATTGAAGAAAAAGAGATAGTTAATGTATCTACCTTTGTTAAAGTTGAAGCTGTACAAGCAGGGGAAAAAGGCAATTGTGAAGTTGGAGAGATAACAAAGTTTAAAGAGGATTATATTGGATTAACTTCAGTAACAAATTTAACTAAAATATCAGGGGGAAGAAATCAAGAAACGGATGATGAATTAAAAGCTAGGGTTTCAAGATATATTCAATACCCACCTATATCATGGAATCAATATTACTTTGAAGATAAAGCTAAAGAGATAGCTGAAGTTGATAAAGTTAAATGTATTCCATGTTGGAATGGAAGAGGTACAGTAAGGTTAATTGTAACTGAAAAAACTAATCCAATAGCAACTGAAGAAGTGAAAAATAAGATAAAGAATCTAATTGATAATGAAATTATATCAGATATTAATTTAACAGTAGATTCAGTAGTAATTAATGATATAGCTTTAGATTTTGAAGCAGAACTTAATACTGACTATTTAGAGAGTGAGGCAAAAGAAGAGATAAAGGTAGCATTAAATGAATTTCTTTTTAAGAATATCTTTAAAGAAAGAATTTTATATTTTGAGATAGCTTCAATTATAAATAGTTGTAAAAGTATTGAAAAGTTATCAGACTTAAAAATAAATGGGATTAAAGATGATTTAGTGATAGAGCCTGATAAATTATGTAGGGTAAATACAATAACAATAGGAGGAATTAGTTAATGGCAGGTTTTACAAATTATGGAGAAAATCTTGTTATAAATGAAGTTTT
>JBOFRT010000311.1:0-8385 GCA_051651165.1 Cetobacterium sp. | reverse complement strand
AATAGACCAAAAGTATTAGAAAAAAATAGAAATATTTGGACTTTGGAATGTACAAATAGGTTAGCTAAGATATATTTTCCTCAGTTTTTGTCAAGAGTGGAGATATTAGAACCTATTGAGTTACGAGAGTGGTTTAAAACGAACTTTTTAGAAGTGAAAAAACTATATTTTGGAGGAGCTAGTGAAGAAGTATAAACTTAATTTAAATAATAATAAATTGGAAAATAGAAAAAGTAAAAAACAAAAAAAAATAAAAAACGAGAAAATAAAATCTAAAAAAGATTATAGATTTGCAATATTATCAACAATGAGTTCAGGAAAATCGACACTAATAAATGCATTGTTAGGTAAGGATATATTACCTTCAGAGAATCAAGCATGTACAGGAAAAATATTTGAAATATCTAATTTAAAAATAAGAAAAGAAACTATACAAGCTTTAAAAAATGAAGAGATTGTCTTTAATAAAATAGATAGTAAGGTTTTAAAAGAACTAAACAATAATAGTGAAGTAGACATGATAAAGGTTAAATCTAGATTTTATGCAATAGATAAAGAAATAGTTCTATACGATACTCCTGGAATAAATAATTATATGAATAAAAATCATGAAAAAGTAACATATGATTTTTTAGAGAGAAATGAAATAAAAAATATAATCTATATTTTAAATGCTACGCAAATAGGGGTAAATGATGATAAAAAATTTTTATTAGATTTAAAGGAGTTTTATAAAGATAAGAAAGTAAATATTATATTTTTATTAAATAAAATAGATACTATAGATTTAGAAAATGAAGATAAAGAGATAATTATAAAAAATACAAAGGAATATTTAAAAAATATAGGTTATAAAAATATAATTATAATACCAACTTCAGCTCAAATAGCAAAAATTTTGAGAAAAGGAATAAATAATGATTTAGAAACTAGAAGAGAAAAAATGGAGTTTAAAAATCATGTAGATTTATATTTAGAAAAAAATAATCTGTTAAATAGTCAAAAAATAATAATAAATAGAAAATTAATAGAAAAGATGATTTATGAAACAGGAATTAAAGAGTTAGAAAAAATAATAAGTGAGATATAATACAGGGAGGAAATTAAAAATGGCACAAAGAAAAGATAAAATAAATGAATTTAAGGAAAAGAGCTCACACGAATACATAGGAATAAAATATAATCCATACATATATGAAGTTGAAATATTACAGGCATCTTGTGAATTAAACAATCAATCAAGAATAAAACTAATTATTCAAAAAAATAAAGATAGAGCTCTTCATTTTTGGTATAAAGATTTGATAAATGCAATTTCGGAAGATTTTAATAGTAAGTCTTTTAAATTTATTTTTAATGGTAGAAGTGAAGAATATTCAGATATATTAGATGAAGTTGAATATTTACAAAAGAAAGGTTGGGGAATAACTTCGGAATTGGTATCACTAAAGGAAAATAAAAATATTTTAAAAGAGTTAGAGATTTATATTAATGATATTGTTAATAATGCACCAAATGAATTAAAGAAAGAGCTAAAGGAAAAAAAAGTAATAGAGGAGTTTAAAGTAGCAAAAAATAGTGAGGCTGAAGTAAGTATTATAGCAACAATGAGTTCAGGAAAGTCGACGTTATTAAACGCAATATTAGGAAAAGAGATATTACCTTCTAAAAACGAAGCATGTACAGCTACAATTTGTAGAATAAAAGATGTTGATGGACTTAAAAACTTTAGATTGAGAGCAGAAACGATAAATGGAGAAGTGATTTCAGATTGGAAAGAAATAACTTCAGAAGATGTAAAGAAATACAACGAAGATGGAAATAAAATGGGAATCAATCTTTTTTTAGAAGGTGATGTTCCAGGAATTAATTCAGATGAGATGAATTTAATATTAATTGATACTCCTGGACCTAATAACTCACAAAATATTGAGCATAAGGAAGCAACATATAAATTTATTAAAGATACAAAAAATAATCCACTTGTTTTATACGTTATGAATGCAACACAGCACGGAACTAATGATGATGCAAATCTACTAAGTGAAATTTCTGAAATTGTTAAAAATAATGGAAAACAAGCAGAAGAAAGATTTATATTTGCTTTAAATAAAATAGATTGTTTTGATCCAGAAAAGGAGTCAATAGAAACTTTAATAGAAAATTCTAAGGAATATTTGAGAAGATTTGGAATTGAAAATCCAAAAATATTTCCAATATCAGCGGAAGCGGCAAAATTAGTCAGATTAAGAGAAGGAGGAGAGGAGTTAAGTAGAACTCAAAAAGGAAATCTACAAAGTTATGAAATGAATTTTTTACCAGAAGATGATTATCCTGGAATAGACACTATAAAATACGCAAGTATTTCAGAAATTTCTAAAGAAAAACTTTATAAAGAATCAAAAGAAGATAAAGTAAAAGCTTTATTACATTATTCGGGAATAACAGCAATAGAAATATATATAGATAGATATGTTAATAAATATGCAAAAACTCAAAAAGTAAAGGATTCAGTAAGCACGTTGAAAAAAGTTGTTGATGATGCATATTCTGAAGTAAATCTTTTATCAGGAAAAACAAGTCAAGAGATAGAAAAAATAATATTACAGATTACATCAATTGAAAATATACTAAAAACAAAAGGTAAAGATAAAATAAAAGAAGTTAAAAATAAAATTAATAATATTCAGGCAGAAACTAAGGAGTATTCAATTTTATTTAATAAATTTGCTCAAAAATTTACTGAAATAGAAAGAAATTTTGATAATAATAAAATAACTGAAGAAAAAGCTAAATTAATAATAGAAGAAACAACTAAAGATTTGGAAAGCTTAGTTTTAAATATAAAAACAAGTGCAGAAAAGATAAGTAATATTGAGATTAGATCAAAAGCTAATGAAATTATAAATGAATTAAAAAAATATTTTTATGATATTTTAGGAGAATTAAAACTTGATAACCAATTAAAAAGTGTTTTAGAAAGTAAATTTGAATTAGAAATACCGAGTACGTCTAGTTTATTAAGAGAGGGAGCGTATACAGTTCAAGAATATGCAGGCCAAAGATATGTAAGAACAGTAAGTACTTCGAAATGGTATAATCCATTTAGCTGGGGTGGAACAAAAGATGTATATGAAGATGTATATGAGCAAAAAACATATGTTAATTTGTCTCAAATAAAAGAACAATATCTTGATCAACAAAAAACTGTGATAAGACAGGCAATAAACTCTAATCAAAAAGAGATGATTCAAAAAATTGAGGCATTAAAAATGGAATCTTTAGAAAAATTATATGAAGTTGAAAAAAATATAGAGTTAAAAATAGATGAACTAAAAATAAGAGCTCAAGAACAGGAAAGTTTATTAAGTAAAAAAAATGAGTTTGAAAAAGCAATGAAAAATATAATAATGTATAAAAATAAGTTAGATCAAATTTTAAATGGTTAGGAGGAAAAATGGATTACAGAGATGCAAAAATTTTTATGAAATCAATAGAGAAAAATGATGTATTTGCAATAAAATCTGATTTAGAAGGGTTAATTGTATTATTTAAAGGTGATAAGATTAAGTGTGATGAAGCTGTAGAGTATGCTATTAATAATAGCTCTTTTAACTGGGAAGATGACGATAAAATATTTTTTGGAGAGGGATTGGTAACAGCAAAGGAAAGATATTCTTATGAAAAAGAAAGATTGGTTCAAAATTTTACTAAAGAGAGATACTTGAAAGTTTTAGAATTATACAAAGAATATAATCAAGAAGAAAATAAAAATAATATATTAAATAAAACTGAAGTAAAAGAGCAACAAAATAATTCCTCTACTTTTAGTTATGAAAAGACAGAAAATTTAAAAAAATCAGTAATTAATGAATCTAAGATAAAAACAGGATCTTCATCAAATAGCAATATTAATCAAAATAGAGTAAATAGGAAAAATGTGGGTTTGGATCAGGAAGACAAAATAGTCTTCCAAAGAACAGCGATGTTAGGATTAGCAATAGTAGTAGTAGTGTGGATATTAGTCAAGATTATAGTTTAAAAAGAAGAATGAATAAAGAAATTTTTTATTACATAGAAAATAATTTTGAAAGGAAGGATAAATGGTAGAAAATAAAATTACTATAGCTGAAAATAATAATATAGAAAAACTTTTAAATGATTCGATATCATTCTTAGAAAAAGGATATCTATCTAAAAAAGAAGATTTTGAAATAGTAAAAATTAATCAAGAGACAAATAATTTATCATTTTCAACAGGAATAAGAATGTTGCATTTGATTAAACTCACATACGCTGAAAAAGAAAATATTTTAGATAAATTAGCAAATATATTTACAGCACTATATGGAAATCATACCTCACTTTTTTTAATTTTAGACTCTGATGGTGATATATGTAATTTCTATTTAGGGGTAAAAGATGAAAATGCAATTTCGCAATCTTTTTCAACATTAAAAGCAAGTTTGAATGGAAATTTTCCTGGTATAGAGTTTAAAGATAATATGGATGCAGATAAAGTAGAAAAATTGATGAAAAATATTCTTAAAGATGATGTAATGGAGATTTCAGCAGTTACAGGAGTACCTTCTTTAAAATCAGAAGACAAAGAAAAATTTTTACAAGGAATTGAAAAAGTCATAGATGGGATGGAGAGCAAAAAATTTTCTGCAATCTTTTTAGCAAATCCTATAAAATACGGAGAAATTAAAAATATAAAAAGAGGATATGAAAATTTATATAATGAATTATATCCATTTGCAGAGTTAAATATTTCTTTAAATAAAAGTGAAGCTATAGCTTTGTCAGAAACTATAGGTGAAACATTTACAAAAAATTATAGCACAAATCTTAGTAAAACGGACACAATAAATAGAAGTTTCACAGAAGGAAGAAATAATTCTAAAAGTACTGGATATTCAGGAAATTTAGGATTATTAGGAACAGCTATTGGTGGAGGTATAGGTGTTGCAGTAGGTGGACCGCTTGGAGCTGCAATAGGAGCTGGAGTAGGAAGTTCAATAGCAAGTGGTTTAGGAGGAATAACTAGAAATAATACGAGTGGTGAGAATAAGTCTGAAACAAATGGAAGTAGTATTTCTAATACATATGGAGAAACATATGGAGAAAGTAAAAGTTATCAAAATTCTATGAGTAATAGTAGGACAGATACAATTGGTAAAACGATTCAAATGAATCAAAAAAATAAAATATTAGAAAATTTAATAAATAAAATAGATAAACATTTAGAGAGGATTGAACTAGCTGAAGGAAGTGGACTTTGGAATATAGGAACATATTTTTTATCTGAAGATCCACAAAATAGCATCGTAGCAGCAAATATTTATAATGGAATTATAAGAGGAAAAGTATCTGGAATAGAGAGAAATACAGTTTGTACATTTAATAAATATAAAGATTTAGAGGAGATAAAAGATTACTTATATAATTTTGCAAATCCAGTATTAAAAGTTCAAGTACAGGATTTTGATATACTTACTTCAATGGGAAGCTTAGTAACAAATGATGAATTAGCATTAAAATTAAATTTACCACAAAAATCAGTTGGAGGATTAGATGTTTTAAAGATGGCAACTTTTGGAAGAAATAGGCAAAATTTATCTAAAGAAAGCAACTTTGAAATAGGAAATTTATATCATTTAGGAAAAGTATACAATACAAAAATTGATTTAGATATTGAAAGTTTAGCAGCTCACACATTTATAACAGGAAGTACAGGTTCGGGTAAGTCAAATTCGGTTTATTGTATCTTAGATAGATTAATTAAAAATAACATAAAGTTTTTAGTAATAGAACCTGCAAAGGGAGAATACAAAAATATTTTTGGTGGAAGAACAAACGTAAAGGTTTATGGTACAAACATAAAGTATACAAGTCTTTTAAAAGTAAATCCATTTAGCTTTGATGAAGAGATTCATATACTAGAACATATTGATAGGTTGACAGAAATATTTAATGCGTGTTGGCCGATGTATGCTGCCATGCCGGCGATTTTAAAAGATGCTATAGAAAAAACTTATACTATGGTTGGATGGGATTTAAAAAAGTCGAAAAATTTATATGGATATAAAGTGTTTCCTAATTTAAAACAATTAAAGAATTCTTTGATTGAAGTAATAAATGAAAGTTCATATTCACAGGAAACCAAAAGTAATTATACTGGAGCACTAGTAACAAGAGTAAATTCTTTGGAGAATGGACTTGTAGGTAATATATTTTGTGGAGAAGAATTAGAAGATAGATTATTATTTGATGAAAATGTTATAATTGATATTTCAAGAATTCCTTCAGCAGAAACAAAAGCTTTAGTTATGGGAATTGTATTTATGAAATTACATGAGTATAGAATGAGTAATCATAAAAATGAAAATTCAAAGTTAAAGCATGTAACAGTTTTAGAAGAAGCACATAATTTATTAAAAAGAACAAGCACAGAGCAATCAGCAGAAGGAGCGAACCTTCAAGGGAAATCCGTAGAGATGATGACAAATGCAATAGCAGAAATGAGAACATATGGAGAAGGATTTATAATAGCAGATCAAGCACCAGGTTTATTAGATTTAGCAGTTATCAGAAATACAAATACTAAGATTTGCTTGAGGTTACCTAGCTTAGAAGATAGAGAAATTGTTGGAAAATCTATGAATTTAAATAATGATCAAATAGAAGAGTTAGCAAAATTAGAAACAGGAGTTGCAGCAGTAATTCAATCTAATTGGAAGGAGGGATGCTTAGTTAAATTTGATTATATGTCTTTTAACGATAAATATATATATAATCCTGAAAAAGAAAATAGTAATCAGTTCAAAAATATTTTAAAAATATTATTAGAAAAAAAATTACCTGAAGATGAAAGAATTAAAGATGAAATAAGATCAGAAAGCTTGGAGATAATAGAATCTAAAAAAATAAATTTAGAAAATATAAGTCCTGAAGAAATAGATAAGTTTATATTTAAAAATTTGGAGGGAGAGAAGATTTTAAATATTGTTAATGCAATAAAATCTAAAAATATTGAAGAATGGAATGAAAAGATTCAAAATATTCTAATAAATATATTAGACTTAAATGAAAATGAAGTTTTTTTTAGAACAGAAATTGCTAATTCAATAGTTAGAGAAAATACATTGAAAAATCCAGGATATTCAGAATTTTATAAACAATGGGATGAATTTCTGAAGGAGGGGAAAATAATATGATTGAAAAAATTTTAGAAAATTTAGATAAAGTAAAAGATTTTGAAAAGAAAGGTCCAAATATAGAAAATCCATCTGAAAAAAGTCAAGATATAAAATTAAACTATGATTCTGTTTATAAAGAGGGAAATGGTAAAGATATTTCAATAAAAAATTATCAAATAGATGGAAAAAATAATTTAGAAAATACACCTATAAAAGGTGGAAGTTATGCTCAGGTATTTGTAGAAGGAATGGGGAAAGAATATGAGGTTCACCATATGCCAGCAGATAGTGTTACACCACTTAGTCGTGGAGATGGTCCCGCTATTAGAATGGAAACAGATGATCATAGAAAAACCGCAAGTTGTGGAAGTTCACTAGAAGCTAAAGAGTATAGAGCACTACAAAAAGAATATGTAGATAATGGAAAATTTAGAGAAGCTATACAGATGGATATTGATGATATTAAAGATAAATTTGGAGATAAATATAATAGTGAAATTTCAGAGATGCTTGATTATGTAAAAGAAATAGAAATGGAGGGAAAAATGAATGCTTAATTGGAATGTAAAACCATTAAAGGAAGTTAATGGTATAAAATTTGGTATGAAAAGAGAAAAGGTAAGAGAGCTTTTGTCAATAGAAGCTAAAGAGTTTAAAAAATCAAAGTTTAGTAAAAATACTACTGATGATTTTGGATTTTGTCATGTTTTTTATAATCTAGAAGATAAATGTGAAGCTGTTGAAATTTTTAAAGGCATAGAAACCGAAATAGAAGTTTTAATAGAGGGAAAAATTATTTTTCCAGTTTCTTTAGATGTTGTAAAATCTTATTTTAAAGATTTGGAAAAAGAAGATGATAGTTATATAAGTAAAACTAATTCTATGGGTATTTATGCACCAAATGAAAAAATGGAGAGTATATTATTTGGAGAGCTAGGCTATTATGATTAAATTTATATTCTAATAGGATAAAATAAATTTAAGAGTATGATAAATTTTACTATTATCATACTCTTTTTTTTATTAAAATTATACTTTTTATATTTTTATATATCCACCCTTCATAGGTGAAACAGCTAACTTTGTATATACTCCTAAAACCCCTTTTGTATACTTTGGTGCTGGCTTTTCCCACTTAGCCTTTCTCTCACAAAGTATTTTTTTTATCTTATCCTCAGATAAG
>JBOFRT010000310.1:0-1646 GCA_051651165.1 Cetobacterium sp. | reverse complement strand
AAATGCCCCCTCTAGAGGTGCAGTACCGTCCTTTACAGGGAGCCACAATCCCATTTTCAGCTGAATAAAATAAGACAGAATAGAATATAACACGGTCTCGTGGCTCCCTCTTGTGGACAGACACGTGAATGACATTTACATCTGTTCACTGATAGAAGAACACGCCCAGTTTCATGTTTGAGAGACGGAGAGAGACGGAGCTGACTTTCACTTTACAATTCAGGACATTTCGTGTTGTATATGTCTTAATTCATTCAAACATTCCAGCGATTACACAAGATTTAATCACAAGAAAGTATTAAAATGCTTCCTATACAGTTTAGAAGTTGGTCTGTGACAATTGCAAACGCGCCGCGTCCACATCGATCTTCCCGAGGCTTGTTCATTCTCGCGTCTGTCAGCTCTCCTTTCTATTTCATATTCTTTTACTTTTTTTTGTTTGAATTCTTTTCTGTATGACTGTGTTAATGTGTTGACGATGTGTGGCATCTGTTTAAACTTCATTTCCTAACGGATGAAACAAAGAGCCGCGCGTCATTTCTCTGAAAGCAACAGCCGCGCGTCATTTCTCTCAAAGCAGTGATCACGAAATCACGAAAGATCCTGATTTCTACGGGATTTTAAACCTTAATAAATAAAACGATCAAGCGATTACACAAGATTTAATGACAAGAAAGTATTAAAATGCTTCCTATACAGTTTGCAAGGTTTACTATGACATTTATTAACGCGCCGCGTTCACAGCAATCTTCCCGAGGCTCGTTCATTCTCGCGTCTGTCAGCTCTCCTTTCTATTTCATATTCTTTTACTTTCTTTGTTTGAATGATTTTCTGTATGACTGTGTTAATGTGTTGACGATGTGTGGCATCTGTTTAAACTTCATTTCCTAACGCATTAAACAAAGAGCCGCGCGTCATTTCTCTCAAAGCAGCAGCCGCGCGTCATTTCTCTCAAAGCAATGATCACGAAATCACGAAAGATCCTGATTTCTACAGGGTTTTAAACCTTAATAAATAAAACGATCAAGCGATTACACAAGATTTAATCACTAGAAAGTATTAAAATGCTTCCTATACAGTTTAGAAGTTGGTCTGTGACAATTGCAAACACGCCGCGTCGACAGCGATCTTCCCGAGGCTCGTTCTGTCTCGCGTCTGTGAGCTCTCCTTTCTATTTCATATTCTTTTACTTTCGTTGTTTGAATGATTTTCTGTATGACTGTGTTAATGTGTTGACGATGTGTGGCATCTGTTTAAACTTCATTTCCTAACGGATTAAACAAAGAGCCGCGCGTCATTTCTCTCAAAGCAACAGCCGCGCGTCATTTCTCTTGAAAGCAGTCATCACGAAATCATGAAAGATACTGATTTCTAAGGGTTTTTAAACCTTCATAAATAAAATAATCAAGCGATTACACAAGATTTAATCACAAGAAAGTATTAAAATGCTTCATATACACTTTGGAAGGAATATGACAATTATTAACGCGCCGCGTCCACAACGATCTTCCCGAGGCTCGTTCTGTCTCGCGTCTGTCAGCTCTCCTTTCTATTTCATATTCTTTTACTTTCGTTGTTTGAATGATTTTCTGTATGACTGTGTTAATGTGTTGACGATGTGTGGCATCTGTTTAAACTTCATTTCC
>JBOFRT010000309.1:0-1334 GCA_051651165.1 Cetobacterium sp. | reverse complement strand
TTATTCCAAAATCTGTTGTTCCTAAATACTTCATATAAAGAGGAGTATAAAATATTTGAATTAGAGATCCTACTATTATTGTTAAAATAGATAAAGCTGAACCTATTTTTAATTCATTCTTCATCTTAAGCCCCTTTTAAGATTTTTAACAATCTTCTTTTTACAAACCCTAACCCTCTTCTTATAAAACTAATTATAGGATTTGGAAATGGAAAATGTTTTTTATATAATTCATTAAAGCTTAAATTAGAAAAATCTTTATAAAATCCATCTCTTCTACTATCATTCATCTTATAATTGTATAAACATGGATTTCCTTTTAAAGCAGTTTCCCATTTAACTTCTTTTACTTCTAAACTGTTTTTTATTTTTTCAAATAATTTTTTCCCTTTTTTACTGTTTATTGTAACTACTGAAGTTCCCTCTGGATTTTTTACTTCAACTGGAACTCCCCAAAAATCCCCTAAAGTTATATCAGCAAATCTAGGTAAAGTTCTAAATTCACAATTATAACAAGGTTTATTTAGGTAAGTATCTGTTAAAAATCCTCTAAACCATATATCTTCTTTATGATTGTTTTGAATTATAATTTGATCTTTATTTTTAAAGGTTAAATTAAAATTTTCCCAACCAGTATCTTTATTTCTAAAATCAACTGTTACATCTTTTATATTTAAATTAAAATTTTCCCTTATATACTTTTCGTACGCACTATATGATGGTATTCCATGACATATTAAATCAATTGTAACTAAATTTTTATGATTTACTATTGCATTTAAAGCTGCTATTTCACAAGGTGTTCCTACAAATAATACCTTTTTTCCATTATCTAAATATTTTTTTGCTTCTAAGTATGAATTTTCAATTTTACTTTGCAGATACTTAGATTTTTGAAGCTCTTTTAGCTCTTCTAATTTGGTAATACCACAATGGACAATCTCTCCATTTTTCCATTTAGCACCAAAGACTACTCCATTATTATTCAAGTATTCTTTTGCTAACTCTGAAAATATTCCTCCAGAAGAACTATTTCTCACTATCTCTTTATCTTTAGACCAACATGAATATATTTCTAAATCTTCTTTTTTATTACTATTTACTTTATTTATTACAGGACATCCCTCTTTACAATATCCACATTGGACACATTCTTCAGTTAAAAAGGGCTTGTAAAAGCCCTCCTCTGTTTTTTTAAACTCTATAGCACCTTTAATAGGACAACTATTTAAACATCCATAACAACCTGTACATTTATCATATCCAATTACTTCTATTGCTGAATTATTCATTACTTTCCCCCAAAGATTTCTTCAAGAAATTCATAGAATATT